>DATIVM010000418.1:0-12998 GCA_035465975.1 Usitatibacter sp. | reverse complement strand
CCCGCGGCGAGCGCGGGCTCGATGGTGGTTTCGCTCATGTCAGACCTCCACGAGGCCGTCGGCGGGGGGCACGGGGCGCGGGCGACGCTGCTCGTCCACGGCGACGTAGGTCAGTTGCGCTTCGGTCACCCGCACCACCTGCTTGCGCCCTTCGCGCCGGCGCTCCGCGAACACCTCCACGTCCACCGTGATCGAGGTGCGGCCGACCTTGAGCACGCGCGCATAGAAGCTCACCACGTCGCCCACGAATACGGGCTCGCGGAACACGAAGGAATTGACGGCGACGGTGACGATGCCGCCCTGGGCGCGCTCCCAGGCCGGGATGCTGCCCGCGACGTCCACCTGCGACATGACCCATCCGCCGAAGATGGTGCCGTGCGCGTTGGTGTCCGCCGGCATCGGGACGATGCGGAGGACGGGCTGTTCGCCCACGGGAAGAGTCGCCATCGGGACGGGGTTCCGGACTTTCAAACGGGCGTTTGAATATTACTCCGGAACCGGAAACGGCGTTGGCGCGAGCCGGAATCGATCGTCAGCGGCGCGTGGCGCGCCATCGGGGCCGATCGACGACCATGAAAACGCCCTGGAGATCGGGCCGGGGCGCCGGAGCGGACGCCCCGGCCCGTCGTCAGAAGCTGAGGCTCGCGGCGCCCGCCTTGAGCTTCTCGTGCATGACGCTTGCGCCCGCGATGGTGACGCCGTCGATGAAGTCCTCCTGCGTGTAGCCGCGGGCCTTCACGCATGGCGGGCAGGCGATCACCACTCCGCCGCGCTTCATGAAGTCGTCGATCAGCGCCTTGAGCGGATCGAGGGGCGGGACGTGGGTCATGTCCACGCCGCGGCGACGCACCAGGTCTACGGCGGAGCTGGTCAGGAATGCGCAGACCTTGAGGCCGGCCGTGATGCCCCCGCACGCGATGGTGAACGCGACCGACGACAATTCGTGGTCCGCACCGCGGGTCATCAGCACGACGAGTTCTCGGGTCTCCTGGGCCATGTCGGATTCTCCTGTTCGTTTCGGGTTGGTGGGAGTGAATCGCCCGCATTAGGCCCCACGCGGCCGAGGCGTGCAAGCCGCGGCACGCAGCCCGCCGGCCGCGGCCACGCCGGCGGCGAGCAGAGACGACCGACATGAAAAACGCCCCTTGGACTTCGATCCAAGGGGCGTCGAAGGCGTGCTCGCCGTCGCGGTCAGCCGCTCAGGCACTCGGACATGAACTTCTTGCGCTCGTCGCCCTTGAGCTTCTTCTTGCCGGCCTCGACGTTGCAGGTCTTCATCTTCTGCTGCTGGGTCGCCTTGGCGGTCGTCGCCGGCTTCCCCATGCTCGCCTTCACCGCGGCGGGCGACTCATTGCTCTTCAGGCACTCGCTCATGAACTTCTTGTGGGCGTCGCCCTTCATGCCCGTGGATTCGTGGGAGCAGTCGGACATGCGCTGCTGCTGCGCGGTGAGCTGCTTCTTGGGGGCGTCGGCCGCGCCGGCGGCCAGCGCGGTGGCGGCCGCGAGGGCCGCGAGTACGAGGATCGGGGATTTCATGGCATCTCCTGTGGGGTGAAGGAATTCCTCGGCGCGGATGCTAGGCCACGCATCCCGTCGTCGCAACCCTCTTTGCCGAGGGCCGCGCGCAACGCTTCGAGCGCGGGGCGCCGTGGCGGTTCCCGGCGCGCCGGCGGGCAGGAAGCAAGATGCCCGATGCGCAGGCACCCGATTTGACCTGCGGCAACATGTCGATGCCCGGCCCGGCCCCGGGGCCGGCGGTCAGATGGACGGCCAGCCGGGATCGGGCGCGAAGCGCGGCCCGAGCTTGCGCTCGAGCTCGCCGAGGACGCGCAGCCACTCCTCCTTGCCGCGGCTGCGGATCGCCTGGATCGGCCCGCCGCGGTGCGGCGCGAAGCCGGTGCCGAAAATGACGCCCGCGTCGCACAGGTCCGCGTCGGCGACGATCCCCTCGCGCACGCACGCGACCGCCTCGTTGAGCGCCGGCGCCACGAGGCGATCGGCGAGCGCCTTCAGGTCCGCGCCGGAAGCGGGACGGCCCTTGCGCGGCTTGCCCTTCACCCAGGCGTAGAAGCCCTGCCCGGTCTTCCTGCCGAAGCGCTTCGCCTCGACATTCTCCTGCAGCTTCCTCGGCACGATCGCCCCGGGCTTCGCGAGCTCCTGCCCGACCGCCCAGCAGATGTCGAGCCCCACCATGTCGGCGAGCTCGATGGGCCCCATCGGCATGCCGAAATCCTTCGCCGCCGCGTCGATCGTCTCGGGCGCGACGCCCTCGTCGAGCGCCAGCATCGCCTCGTTGAGGTAGGGCGAGAGCACGCGGTTCACGAGGAAGCCCGGCGCGGACTTGCAGGGCAGCGGGAGCTTGTCGACCTGCCGCGCGAACGCCTGGCCGAGGGCCATCGTCGCATCGGAGGTCCGCGGCCCGCGCACCACCTCGACCAGCATCATCTGCGCGACCGGGTTGAAGAAGTGCAGCCCGACGAATCGCTCGGGACGGCGCAAGCCGCCCGCGAGCTCCTGCAGCGGAATGCTCGACGTGTTGGAGGCGAGCACCGCGCCTTCCTTCATGCGCGGCTCGACCGCGGCGAAGAGCTTGCGCTTCACCTCCGGGTTCTCGACGATCGCCTCGATCACCACGTCCGCCTTCGCCACGCCGTCGCCCGCGACGTCGGGGACGAGGCGGTCCATCGCGGCCTGCACCAGGTGCGGCTGGCGCAGGCGTTTGCGATAGAGGTCCGCCGCGCGCTTCACCGCGGGCGCGATGCGCTCCGGCGCGAGGTCCTGAAGCGTGACCGCGATCCCCTTCAACGCGGCCCAGGCCGCGATGTCGCCGCCCATGGCGCCCGCGCCGATCACGTGGAGGTGCCGGATAGCCTCTCCCCGGCCCTCTCCGAAGGAAGAGGGAGATTCCTTCCCGAACGCCTTCAACCGGTCCTGCAGCTTGAAGATGCGGATCAGGTTCCGGGTGGTGGGATGCGCGAAGAGGCTCGCCGTGGAGGCGGGGTGGCCGGCGGGAATGTTGCGCGGGTCGCCGCCGAAGTCCTTCCACGTGTCGATGATCGCGTAGGGCGCCGGGTACTGGTCGCGGCGCACGCGCTCGGCCACCTTCTTCGCCGACATGCGCGCGACGAGCGAGCGCACGAGCGGCCAGTCGCCGGCCGCCGCGGCGAGCGAGGGACGCTGGACCGGCGGCGGGGCGAGCAGGATCTGCCGCGCGGCATTCGCGAAGTGGCGGCGCGGCGTCACCGCGTCCACCAGCCCGAGCTTCTTCGCGCGCCGGCCGTCGACGCCGCGCCCGGTGAGCATCAGGTCGAGCGCGGCCGCCGGCCCGATGAGGCGCGGCATGCGGCGCGCGCCGCCCCATCCGGGCGTGATGCCGATCATCACCTCGGGCAGCGCCATGCGCGTCTTCGGCCCGTCGTCGGCGACGCGGTAGCGGCAGGCGAGCGCGAGCTCGAGCCCGCCGCCCATGCAGAACCCGTGGACGAGCGCCACCGTCGGGAAGGGGAGCGCCGCGAGCTCGTCGTAGACCTCGTTGCCGAGCCGCATGAACGCGGTGGCCTCCTCGGCGCTCGCGATCGCGGTGAACTCGTCGATGTCCGCGCCCGCCGCGAAGCCGTTGTCCTTGGCCGAGAGGACCGCGAGCCCTTTCGGCGGCATGGCGGCGAGGTGCCTCACGACCTGCGCGAGCTCGCGCAGGACCTCGCTCGAGATCGTGTTGGTCGTCTCGCCGGCGCGGTCGAACGCGAGCCACGCGAGGTTGTCGCCGTCGACCGTGAGCTTCCAGTGCTTGAAGTCCATTCGCCCCTCAGCGCATGCGCCTGCGGATGTGGAGGATCTTCTCGACGGCGGCCACCGTCTCGCCCGCGGCGTCGACGATGTCCACGCGGAACGTGGGCTCGAACTTCGCGCCCGACGAGGTGGCCGCGCGCGCCTCCTCGATGCGCTCGGCGGGAAGCTGGAACCGCGCGATCACCGTGCCGCGCGCGGGCTTGAGGAAGCGCACCGTCCCCTGCTTGTCCCACACCACGTACTCGGGCCCGAGATTCTTCATCATGAGGATCATGAAGAACGGGTCGGTCATGGCGAAGAGCGACCCTCCGAAATGCGTGCCGACGTAGTTGCGGTTGAGGAGCCGCATGCGCAGCTCCACGGTCGCGGAACGGAAATCGGGCGCGATCTCGCGCACGTAGATGCCGGCGCCGCGGAACGGCGGCCACCAGTTGAACAGCCGGCGCATCCCGCCGGCGCCGAAATCGAAGCGCGCGAGGAATCCCTGCACCATGGCCGGCTAGACCCGCTCCACCAGCATCGCCCCGCCCTGCCCTCCGCCGATGCACAGCGAGGCGACGCCGCGCCGGCCGCCCGTGCGCTGCAGCACCTTGAGCACGTGGAGCAGCACGCGCGCCCCCGAGGCGCCGATGGGGTGCCCGAGCGCGATGGCGCCGCCGTCCACGTTGAGCTTCGCGCGATCGAGGCGCCCGAACGCGCGCTCGAGGTCGAAGTGCTCGCGGCAATACTCGTCGCTCTCCCAGGCGGCGAGGCAGCCGAGGACCTGCGCGGCGAACGCCTCGTTCACTTCCACCGCATCGATGTCGTCCCAGCGGTAGCCGTGCCGCAGCAGGAGCGGCGTGATGGCGTGCACGGGACCGAGGCCCATCTCGGCCGGATCGAGCGCGCCCCAGTGCGTGTCGACGATGCGGCCGAGGGGCTTCAGGCCATGCTTCGCGACCGCCTCCTCCGAGGCGAGCACCAGCATCGCCGCGCCGTCGGTCACCTGCGAGCTGTTGCCCGCGGTGACGTTGCCGTAGTCGCGGTCGAACACGGGCTTGAGCTTCGCGAGCTTCTCCACGCTCGAATCGCGCCGCAGGCCGTCGTCGGCCGCGTACACGGCGCCATCCGGGCCGTACATGGGCACGATCTCGTCGAGGTGGCCGTTGTCCTGCGCGAAGGCGAGGCGGCGATGCGACTCGACGGCGTACTCGTCCATCATCTGCCGCGTGATGCCGAAGCGCCGGGCGACGATCTCCGCGGTGGAGCCCATGGAGATCTTCACCACCGGGTCGGTGAGGCCGCGCAGGATCGCGATCACCGGCGCGAGGTACGAGGGGCGGAAGCGCATCGCGAGCGCCGCCTTCCGCCCCATCCCCTTCGCCGCGTACCACTGCGCGAGCCAGGTCACCATGGCCGGGCCGAAGAGGAGCGGCGCGTGGCTCATCGCGTCGGTGCCCCCGGCGAGCACCAGGCTCGAGCGGCCGGCGAGGATGTTCACGGCGGCGGAATCGAGCGCCTGCAGCCCCGAGGCGCAGTTGCGCATGACGGTCCATGCCGGCACCTTCTCGCCGCAACCCAGCCGCAGCGACACGACGCGCGCGATGTTCGCCTCGTCCGCCGAAGGCAGCGCCGCGCCGAGGATCACCTCGTCGAAGGCGCCGGGCGCGAACGGCTGGCGCAGCAGCAGCGCCCGCCCCGCGTTCACGGCGAGGTCCGAGCCCGTGAAGGGCCCGGGCCCGGTCTTCGCCTTGAGGAACGGCGTGCGCGCGCCGTCGACTACATAGACGGGGCGGCGGCTTTCCTGCGCGGCTCCTGCCATGTCGCTTCCTCCTGCTTCGCTCCGCGGGAGAGGTCGTGGTCGAAGTCGTCGACCCGGATGACCTCGCGGCGGAGGCGATCGGTGCGGTTGAGGTGGTCGAGCTCGGCCTGCGTGATCACGCCCTGCGCGAGGGCCGCCGCGCGCCGCTCGGCAAGCGTGCGCTGCGCGAGCTTCCCGTCCTTCGCGGCGCGGCGCATCTTCGCCTCGATGGGCTCGGCGGCGATCACCGCTTCCATGGCGAATTCCATCCGCCCGACGACGTCGTCCTCGCGCCGCGGCACGTAGGCGCCCGCGGTGAGGCGGTCGCGGGCGGCGCCCGGCGTGATGAGGATCTCGGCCACCTTCGAGGCCCAGGCGTCGCGCGGCGCGTCGAGCGTGAGGCCCTTCGGGAACGCGAGGAGCCTCAGCCACGCGGCGACGAAGCGGTTCGGGAAGTTCTCGATCACGCCGTCCATCGCCACCTGCAGCTTGAAGAAGCTGTCGTGCATCGCCCAGGTGAGGAGCGGCATGTCCTCCTCCTGGCAGCCCTCGTCCTGGAAGCGCTTCACCGTGGCCGAGGCCATGTAGAGGAGCGAGAGGATGTCGCCGAGCCGCGCCGAGATCATCTCCTTGCGCTTGAGGCTTCCGCCGATCACGAACATCGAGGCGTCCGAGAGCAGCGCGAACGCCGCGGAGAAGCGCGTCATGAGCTGCAGGTAGCGCCGGGTCTGGCGCGGGCCGGGCACCGCGATGCCCTTGCCGCCGGTGATGCCGAGCCACAGCGAGCGCGCCCCGTTGGAGACGGTGAACGCCATGTGGCCCCACAACGCGCGGTCGAATGCGGCGAGGTCGTTCTTGGCGGCCGCCTCGATCTCCTTCAGCACGAAGGGATGGCAGCGGATCGCGCCCTGGCCGAAGATGATCATGGAGCGCGTGAGGATGTTCGCGCCCTCCACGGTGATCGCGATCGGAACGGTCTGCCAGGCACGGCCGAGATAGTTGTCGGGGCCGAGGCAGATGCCCTTCCCGCCGTGGATGTCCATGGCGTCCACGAGGATCGAGCGCATGCGCTCGGTCATGTGGTACTTGCAGATGGCGGAGATGACCGACGGCTTCTCGCCCATGTCGAGCGCGGACATGGTGAGCCGGCGCGTGGCGTCCATGAGGTAGGTGTTGCCGCCGATCCGCGCGAGCGGCTCCTGCACGCCCTCGAACCTGCCGATCGGCATCTTGAACTGCGAGCGGATGCGCGCGTAGGCGCCGGTCGCGCGGCTGCCGATCTTGCCCGCGGCCATCGACATCGACGGCAGCGAGATCGAGCGCCCCGCGGCGAGGCACTCGACCAGCATGCGCCAGCCGCGGCCCACCTGCGACACGCCGCCGATCACCCAGTCGAGCGGGATGAACACCTCCCTGCCCGTGGTCGGCCCGTTCATGAACGCGCTGTCGAGCGGGAAGTGGCGCCGCCCGATGTTCACGCCCTTGTGCGAGGTGGGCACGAGCGCGAGCGTGATCCCGAGCTCCTCCTCGCCGCCGAGGAGCCGCTCCGGGTCGAAGAGCTTGAACGCGAGCCCGAGGATGGTCGCGACCGGCCCCAGCGTGATGTAGCGCTTGTCCCAGGTGAGCCGGATGCCGACCACCTCGCGCCCCTCGTGCATTCCCTTGCACACGATGCCGAAGTCGGGGATCGATCCCGCGTCGGAGCCCGCCTCGGGGCTGGTGAGCGCGAAGCAGGGGATCTCGAGGCCCTTGGCGAGGCGCGGCAGGTAGTGGTTCTTCTGCTCGTCGGTGCCGTAGTGGATGAGGAGCTCCGCCGGGCCGAGCGAGTTGGGCACCATCACGGTCACCGCGGCCGTGCCGCTTCGGGTCGAGATCTTCGTCACGATCTCCGAGTGGGCGTAGGCGGAGAAGCCGAGCCCGCCGAACGACTTCGGGATGATGATGCCGAGGAAGCCCTTCTCGCGGATGAACTTCCACACCTCGGGCGGAAGGTCCATGCGGTTGTGGGTGATGTCCCACTCGTCGAGCATGCCGCAGAGCTCCTCCACGGGCCCGTCGAGGAACGCGCGCTCCTCGTCCGAGAGCTTCGCCGGGGCATAGGCGAGCAGCTTCTTCCAGTCCGGCTTGCCGGTGAAGAGGTCCGCGTCCCACCAGACGCTGCCGGCGTCGAGCGCCTCCTGCTCGGTCTGCGAGACCTGCGGCAGGATGCGCTTGTAGAGGCCGAAGAGCGGCCGCGTCACGACGGCGCGGCGCAGCGGCTTCAGGACGGAGAACGCGGCGAAGAGCGCGACCGCGATCCAGAGCGCGCCGACGAGCGGCGCGGGCGCGGCGGCGAAGAGCTGCAGCGCCGCGACGCCCGCGGCGAGCGCGATGGACCATGCGAGCCCGTTCGCGCGGTGGTAGGCGAGCGCCCACGCGACGGCGATGCAGCCGAGCACAGCCAATGCGACGATCATGGAGACCTCCCTCAGGAGCCCGAGACGAGCTCGAGCTTGCGTGTGTCGACCAGCGCCGGGGCCTTGAGCCCGGCGACCAGGAACGGGGCGAGCCGCTGCAGGATCAGCTCGTCGTTGTCGGCCTGCGTCACCTGCGCGAGCTGCTTGAGCGCGTCGGTGCTCGCGAGCGAATAGGAGAGCGCGCCCATCACGAAGTGCAGGCGCCACGTGAGCTCCTGGCGCGAGAGGTGCGGGAGCGCGCGCAGGAACGCCTCCTTGTAGCGCGCGATCATCTCCGCGTACTGCTGGTGCAGGAAATGGCGCACGAAGGGCGACGGATCGGCGTACGCGCGGCCCAGCACGCGCAGGAAGTTCTTGCCCCCGCGCCGCTCGTCGCGCGCGAGGCGCAGCGCCGGGATGAGCATCGCGAAGAGCACCTTCTCGCAGGACGGGGGCCGGCCGCCCGCCTCGCGCTCGAGCGCCTCGAGGAGCTCGATGCGCTCGTGGTTCATGGGATCGAGGCGCCGCGTGAGCACCGCCTGGAAGAGCTCCTCCTTCGACCCGAAGTGGTAGTTCACCGCCGCGAGGTTCACGCCGGCCGCGCCCGTGAGCTGGCGCAGGCTCGTCGCCTCGTAGCCGTGCTCGGTGAACAACGCCTCCGCCGCGTCGAGGATCCGCGTCTTGGTGCCGGCGGAGGTCGCGTCGAAGGAAACGCTCTTGCGCGCGGGACGCGAGGCCATGGGAAACCCGCTTCTCCGGGGGGATGGAAAAATTCAAACGCTCGTTTGAATTTCCATCGTACGGCCCCCGGACCCCGGAGTCAATGCGCGCCGCCCTCAGGGCATCCAGGTCGCCTTCACGAGCCAGGTGCGGCCCAGCTTCGCGACGTCGCCCGCGAACTCCACGTGCCCGCGGTCGAATGCGTTGCGCACCACGAAGGAGAGCTCCAGGCGGGGGGAAAGCCGCCAGCCGAGGCGCGCGTCGACGATCGCATACCCGCCCACGTGGGGATCGGAAAGCGGGCCCTGGTAGCGCCAGGCGAGGTCGAGCTCGTGGTCCCCGGTGATGTTCCAGAGCGAGCGCAGCAGGGCGGTCTTGCGGGGGTTGTCGCCGAGCGGCGGATCGGTGAGGTTCACCTGCCCCGGCTCGAGGGAGGTTCGCGTCCGCAGCAGCGTGAACCCGCCCACCAGCCGCCAGTCGTCCCGGACGCGCCAATCCCCCCAGCCTTCGACGCCGCTGATGCGGCCGTTCGCGCCGTTCGCGATGACGAGCGCGCCCTCGCCGGGCCCCAGCGTGCGCAGGTCCCGGAACTCGTGGTGGAAGGCCGTGAGCGAGACGGTCGCGCCGGGCGCGATGCGCGCGCGGTAGCCGAGCTGCGCGACGTTCGCCCGCTCGGATTCGAAGGTCTCGTTGTTCACGAGCAGGTAGGGCGGCGCGCCCGGCACGACGAGGTCGCGGTCGATGCGCGACGGCGAGCGCACGGTCCGCGTGAGGGCCGCCCACACCAGGTGCTCGGGGGCGACGTTCCACGAAACGCGCAAGTCCGGGAGCCACTCGAGGCCGCTGTACGGGTTGCGCTCGGCGCGCACGCCGACGGTGGCGCGCACGCGGCGCGCAAGCGCGATCTCGTCCTGCGCGAAGAGCGACGCGGAGTCGAGGATGCGATCGCGGGGGACGAACGCGAGCGCCGGCGTGTCCCGGGTGCGGTCGCGCGCGCTGCGGTACTCCGCGCCCCAGTTGAGCTCGTGCGCGCCGAGCGCGCGCAGCGTGTGCACCAGCTCGACGTCGTAGGTGTCGCGCACCTCGTCGAGCGAGCCCACGTGCACGCGCCTGGCGCGGTCGTAGTACGCCTGCAGCATCAGCTCGGAGCCGGAATCGAGCGTGCGATGCCAGCGCCCGAGGACGTTGCCGCCCTGCAGGTCCCGATGCCCGCCCAGGGTTCCCACGTTCGCGGTGTAGATGTCGCCCTGCAGGGTGCCGCGAGTGCTTCCCCGGCCCCAGTCCGCGCGGAAGCCGGCGCGCGCGTTGTCCGACGAATCGAGGGTCGAGGCGCCGGTCGAGGTCTCGAGGGGCTCGCGCCGCGCGTATTTCCCGTAGATCCGGTAGGCGCCGCCCGCGAGCGGCGCGCCGGCGCGCACCGCGGCGCCGCTTTCCTTGTCGCCGCCATAAGCGGCCGCGAGCAGCCCCTGCGTCTGCGTGGCGGGCTTCGTGATGATGTTGATGACGCCGTTCACGGCGTTGGTGCCCCACAGCGTCGAGCCCGGCCCGCTGATCACCTCGATGCGATCGATGTCCTCGAGCACGAGGCCCTGCGCGTCCCAGAACACGCCTGAGAAGAGCGGCGAGTAGACCGTGCGCCCGTCGACGAGCACCAGCATCTTGTCGGCGAGCCCCGAGAGGCCGCCGCGCGCGCTCGCCACGAACTGGTTCTGGTCGACGCGGATGGCCATGAGGTTGGGCGCGAGGCGCAGCGCCTGCAGGAGCGAAGTGGCGCCCGAGCGGCGGATGTCCTCGGCGGTGATGACGAAGACCGAAGCCGGCGCCTCGACCAGCGGCTCCTCGCGCCGCGAGACGGTGGTCACCTTGAGGTTCGCGAGCTCCTCGAGCGAGAAGTCGGCGAGGTTGGCGATCCGCGCCGGCTCCTGCGCGAGCGCGATCGTGCTCGCGGCCGCGAGGGCCGTTGCGAGCGAGTGCGCAACGATCGGTAATTTTTTCATCCGGCATTGCTCTCGCGGGGCCGCGCACAGCATAGCCGTTTTCCGCGGGCATGCACCCTCGATCGACTAGAATCGCGCGGTGAGATTCCGAGCCCTGTTCCTGCTGCTCGCCGCGCTCGGCGCGGCCTTCCCTTCCGGCGCGGTCGTGCGGCGCGCCGATCGCGACGACGCCGAATACCTCGAGCTCGCCTCGCGCTACCGTTCCGCGCTCGCGCTCGGCGGATTCGGCGAGGGCGTGCTCATCGCGCCGCGCTGGATCCTCACCTCGGCGAGCGTCGCCGCGGCGCTGCGGGCGGCGCACGTCTCGCGCCTCGCGGTCGCGCGCGCCGAGCACGAGATCCGCTCGATCGTGGTCGCGCCCGAGGCGCTGCACGGCGACCTCGCGCTGGTCCTCCTCGCCGACGAGGTCGCGGGCATCGAGCCCACGCCGCTGCATCGCGCGCGCGACGAGCAGGGCAAGGCCGTGGTGGTCGTGGGACATGGCGCGACCGGCGCGATCGGCGGCACGTCGAGCGCGCGCGACGGGCACGCGCGCGGCGGCATCAACACCGTGGCTCGCGCCGACGCGACGCGGCTCGTGCTCGAGGTGCGCAAGCCCGACGACGCGTCGGACCTGCAGGGCGCGGCCGCCGCGGGCGACGAGGGCGCGCCCGCCTACCTCGAGGCGAAGGGGCGGCTCTCGGTGGCCGGCATCGCGCGCGGCCCGCGCGGCGGCGCGTTGCCGAAGCCCGGCGACGAGGACGTGTACACGCGCGTCTCGGCGTTCGCGGCGTGGATCGACGAGGCGATGTTCAAGGCCGCGGCCGAGGAAGCGGCGGCCCCGACGGAAAAAGGGGTCAGATTACTTTTCCGGCGGAAAAAGTAATCTGACCCCTTTTTCGACCCCTCTTTCGAGGGCTGCAAGTAGCGGCTAGGCCGCGGAAAGCGCGCGATCGAGGTCCCAGACGATGTCGTCGAGGCTCTCGAGGCCGATCGAGAGCCGCACCATGTCCGGCGGCACGCCGGCCTTCACCTGGTCGGCTTCCGAGAGCTGCCGGTGCGTGGTGGAGGCCGGGTGGATCACCAGCGACTTCGCGTCGCCGATGTTGGCGAGGTGGCTCACGAACTGCAGCCCCTCGATGAACTTCACGCCCGCGTCGTAGCCCCCCTTGATTCCGAACGAGAGGAGCGAGCCGGCGCCCTTCGGCAGGTAGCGCTGCGCGAGCGCGTGGTAGCGGTTGCCGGAAAGGCCCGGGTAGCTCACCCAGGCGACCTTCGGATGGCCCTCGAGAAACTCCGCCACGCCCATCGCGTTCTCGCAATGCCGGTCCATGCGCACGGGCAGCGTCTCGATGCCCTGCAGCAGGAGCCACGCGTTGAAGGGCGAGAGCGCCGGCCCGAACACGCGCAGGATCTCCATGCGCGCCTTCATCGTGAATCCGAAATCGCCGAACGTCTCGTAGAACCGCACGCCGTGGTACCCGGGGGAAGGCTCCGTCATCGTCGGGAACTTGCCGTTGTCCCAGGGAAACCGGCCGCTCTCGATCACCACGCCGCCCATCGAGGTGCCGTGGCCGCCGAGGAACTTGGTCGCCGAGTGCACGACGATGTCCGCGCCGTGCGCGAACGGCTGGCAGAGGTAGGGCGAGGCGGCGGTGTTGTCGACGATGAACGGGACGCCCGCCTCGTGCGCGATCGCGGCGATCGCCGAGAGGTCCACGACGTTGATCGCGGGATTGCCGAGCGTCTCCGAGAAGATCGCTTTGGTGTTGGGCTTCAGCGCCTTGCGGAAATTCCCGGGGTCGTCCGGATCCACCAGCGTCGCCTCGATGCCGAGCTTGGCGAAGTTCACGGAGAGCATCGTGTGGGTGCCGCCGTAGACCTTGGCCGAGGAGACCACGTGGTCGCCCGCCTGCAGGATGTTGAGGAACGCCACCATCTCGGCGGCCTGCCCCGAGGCGGTGGCGACCGCCGCGCGCCCGCCCTCGATCGCCGCCATGCGCTCCTCGAAGACCGCGGTGGTCGGGTTCGAGAGGCGCGTGTAGACGTTCCCGAACGTCTGCAGGTTGAAGAGGCTCGCGGCGTGGTCGGCGCTGTCGAAGACGTAGGACGTCGTCTGGTACAGGGGCTGCGCGCGCGAGCCGGTCTGCGCGTCGGGAATCTGCCCCGCGTGCAGGCACAGCGTCTCGAATCCGAATTCTCGGTCGGGCATCGGGGAGTGATTCAGGCGAAAGGCTTTGGAAGCGCCGATGTCCGCCGATCCAACGCCGATTCCCGCCGATGGATCAGGACAAGGGA
>DATIVM010000417.1:0-3333 GCA_035465975.1 Usitatibacter sp. | reverse complement strand
AGGTACACGAGGCCGTCGCCGGCGCGCCGCAGCACGAGCTCCGGGCGGTAGAAATCGACGTCGTGGAAGCGCAGCCGCCCGCCGAAGAGCGACCACCACGAGAGCGTCACCTCGGCGCGCTGCAGCGCGAGCGCGACGCGCCCCTCGCGGTCGGCGAGCTGGAAGCCGTCCAGCGCGACGCTCGGGCGAAGCCCGTCCCAGCCGCCGCGGATCGCGCTCGCCTTCACGGCCATGCCGGAGGCGCGCTCTATGGAGGACACGATGAAGCCGCGATAGCGATCGGCGTGCGGGAGCGCGTCGTAGCGCAGCCACAGCACCAGGGCGGCGAAGGCGATCACCAGGAACGCCAAGGCTCCCGCTGCCACGCGGAGGAGGATGCGCGGGATGGCCTTGATGCTGCGGTTCCTCGGGGGGACGGTGTTTGTGCGTTATTGTAGCGTCAATGATGGACGCCCCCGCCGCGTCTTTCCGCGCGGCCTTCGACCGCACCCTGCGCCTTTCCCGCTACGTCGCGCGCGCGGCCGGCGCGCGACCCGCCCTCGTCGAGGAGCTCGAGGCGCGCGGCGCGCGGCCGTACGGGCGCGAGGAGATGCGCGCCGCGCTCGCCGACGGACCGGACCTCGCGCAGCGCCTGCGCCGCCTTCGCGAGCGCGTCATGGTGAGGCTCGCGCATCGCGACCTGAACGGGCTCGCGCCGCTCGACGAGGTGTTCGAGACCATGACCGCGCTCGCCGAGGAATCGATCGCCGCCGCGGCGCGGGAGGCGCATCGCGGGGTCGCGGCCGCCCACGGCGAGCCGGCGAACGGCGCGCGGCTCGTCGTCGCCGCGCTCGGCAAGCTCGGCGGCGCGGAGCTCAACGTCTCCTCGGACGTGGACCTGGTCTTCCTCTATCCGGCCGAGGGCGAGACCGCCGGCGAGCGTCCCCTCGCCCATTCGGCGTTCTTCGCCGCCGTCGGACGCGCGCTCATCGCGCTCCTCTCCGAGGCGACCGAGGACGGCCAGGCGTTCCGCGTGGACATGCGGCTCAGGCCCTTCGGCGACAGCGGCCCGCTCGCCACCTCGCTCGCGGCGCTCGAGGAGTACTTCATCGCGCACGCGCGGCCGTGGGAGCGCTACGCCTGGCTCAAGGCGCGCGGGGTGGCGGGATCCGACGAGGGCGTGCGCGAGCGCGTCGAGCCGTTCGTCTACCGGCGCTACCTCGACTACGGGATGCTCGAGTCGATGCGCGAGCTGCACGCGCGCATCTTCGAGGCGGCGATCCGGCGCCGGAAGGCCGACGACATCAAGGTCGGCGCGGGCGGCATCCGCGAGATCGAGTTCGCGGCGCAGCTCTTCCAGATGGTGCGCGGGGGGCGCGACGCGGCGCTGCGCACGACCTCGACGCGCGCCGCGCTCGCGGCGATCGGCGAGCGCGGGCTCGTCGCGCCCGAGCGCGTCGCGGCGCTCCTCGACGCCTACGCGTTCCTGCGCCGGCTCGAGCACCGCCTGCAGTACTACGACGACCAGCAGACGCAGGCGCTGCCGCGCTCGGAGGAGCAGCGCGAGCTCGTCGCCGACGCCATGGATTGCCCCGGCTGGGAGGCGTTCTCGCACCAGCTCGAGGTCCACCGCGGCAAGGTGCAGGAGGCGTTCAACGCGCTCTTCGACGCGCGGCCGGAGCACGAGCGGGCGGCGAGCCTCTCGGCCTGGCTCTACGACCCGCAGGCGAGCGCCGATCCCGAGGGCCTCGCCGAGGACCTCGCGGAAGCGGGCATCGTCGACGCGAACGAGGTCGCGCGGCGGCTCGTGGAATTCACGCGCTCGCGCCGCTACCGCGCGCTCTCCGCGACGATCCGCGCGCACCTCGAGAAGCTCCTGCCCCTGCTCGTCGCGGCGGTCGCGCGCGAGGGCGGGCGCGAAACGACGGCCGCGCGCCTCCTCGACCTGCTCGAGGCGATCGGCGGGCGCGACGCCTACCATTCGCTCCTCGTGGAGCAGCCGCAGGTGCTGGCGCGCGCCGCGCGCCTGGTCGCGAAGAGCGCCTGGGCCGCGCGGCTCCTCGCGCGCCACCCGATCCTCCTCGACGAGCTCACGCGCAGCGCGGCGAGCTTCACGGCGACCGACTGGGCGGCGGAGCGCGCCGCGCTCGGGGCGGAGTGCGCGGAGCGCGCGGGCGACGTGGAGGCGCTCCTCGACCACCTGCGCCACTACAAGCAGCGCCAGGTGCTGCGCTTCACCATCGCGGACCTGGAGGGGGAGCTCCCGGTGATGGCGCTCTCCGACGAGCTCACGGCGCTCGCCGACACGATCCTCGACGTGACGCTCGTCGAGGCGGCGAGGAGCGTGGGCATCGACGTGGGTCCCCGACGGCTCGGGGGCGACGATGCTCCGCCGGGCGTGCCCGGCTTCTGCATCGTCGCCTACGGCAAGCTCGGCGCGAAGGAGCTGGGCTACGGGTCCGACCTCGACATGATCTTCCTGCACGACGAGACGGCGAGCGCGGGGCCGGAGAAGCTCGCCCGCGCGGCGCAGCGCGTGAACACCTGGCTCACGATGCTCACGTCCGCGGGCGTCCTGTACGAAACGGACCTGCGCCTGCGCCCGGACGGCGCCGCCGGGCTGCTCGTGAGCTCGCTCGCCTCCTTCTCCGACTACCAGCGCACGCGCGCATGGACCTGGGAGCACCAGGCGCTCACGCGCGCGCGCGCCTGCGCCGGGGATCCCGACCTCGGCGCCCGTTTCGAGCGCGTGCGCGACGAGGTGCTCGCGATGCCGCGCGACCGCGCGAAGCTCTTCGCCGACATCGCGGCGATGCGCCGCAAGATGCGCGGCGAGCAGAAGTCGCTCGCGAACGACCTCAAGCACGTCGAGGGCGGCGTGATCGACCTCGAGTTCTGCGTGCAGGCGCTGGTGCTCGCGGAGGGGCCGGCGCACCCGCAGCTGCGCGAGAACAAGGGGAACCACACGCTGCTCCATCGGGCGGCCGCGGTCGGGCTGGTCGACGCGGGGATCGCCTCGGCCGCGGCCGACGCCTACCTCGCGATGCGCCGCCGCAGCCACGAGGGGGCGCTCAACGACGAGGACACGGTACGGCTCGCCGAGGGGGAGCTCGCGCCCGAGCGCGAGGCGGTGCGCCGCCTCTGGGCGGCGCTCTTCGGCGCGCCCTAGGCCGCCGCGGGACGCGCCGCGGGCTGCAGCGGTCCCACGAGGCGGTAGATCTGCATCAGGCCCTTGCCCTTGATGTCGACCTCGCGCGCCTCGGCGAAGCGGAAGCGGTGCTGCAGGCGGCGGTGGCTGGTGAGGTCCACCTGCACCGCGCCCGCCGGCGCCTCGCCCGCCATGCGGAAGGTGAC
>DATIVM010000416.1:0-9779 GCA_035465975.1 Usitatibacter sp. | reverse complement strand
GCGCCCGCGCCCGAGCACCCCACGCGCCCGCTGCCGCCCGACGCGATGATCATCCTGCCGGTGCGCAACATCGTGCTCTTCCCGGGCATCGTCGTGCCGCTCGCGGTCGGCCGCGAGCGCTCGCGCGCCGCGGCGCAGGAGGCGGTGCGCCTGCAGCGCCCGATCGGCATCCTGCTGCAGAGCAAGCCCGACGTGGACGAGCCCGCGCCCGGCGACATGCACTGGGTCGGCACGAGCGCGAACCTGCTGCGCTACATCACGGCGCCGGACGGGACCCACTACGCCATCTGCAAGGGCCAGCAGCGCTTCCGCGTGCTGCAGTTCCTCGAGGGGTGGCCGTTCGACGTCGCGCAGGTGCAGATGATCGAGGAGCCGAAGGAGACGAATCCCGAGGTGGAGGGGCGGGCGCACGCGCTGCGCCAGCGCGCCGCCGAGATCATGGAGCTCCTGCCGCAGATTCCCGAGGAGATGGTGACCGCGTTCCAGGCGGTCGAGGGCGCCTCGCAGCTCGCCGACTTCATCGCCGGCATGATGGACATCGGCATCGAGGAGAAGCAGCAGCTCCTCGAGACCTTCGACCTCAAGGCGCGGCTCGACCGGATCCTCGACCGCCTCGCGCAGCGCATCGAGGCGCTCAAGGTCTCGCGCGACATCGAGCAGAAGACGCGCGAGTCGATCGGGGAGGCGAACCGCAAGCACCTGCTGCGCGAGCAGCTGCGCTCGATCCAGAAGGAGCTGGGCGAGGAGGACGAGGGCGCGGCCGAGGTCGAGGAGCTCGACAAGGCGATCGCGGAAGCGAAGATGCCCGAGGAGGTCGAGAAGCAGGCGCGCAAGGAATTGAAGCGCCTCGAGCGCATGCCCGAGGCCGCCGCCGAGCACTCCATGATCCGCACCTACCTCGAGTGGCTGATCGAGCTGCCCTGGAAGGAGGAGCCGCAGCCGCCGATCGACATCCACGAGGCGCGGCGCGTGCTCGACGAGGACCACTACGGCCTCGAGAAGATCAAGCGGCGCATCCTCGAGTACCTCGCCGTGAGGAAGCTCAACCCGAGCGGCAAGAGCCCGATCCTGTGCTTCGTCGGCCCGCCCGGCGTGGGCAAGACCTCGCTCGGGCAGAGCATCGCCAGGGCGACGGGCCGCAAGTTCCAGCGCGTGTCGCTGGGCGGCGTGCACGACGAGGCGGAGATCCGCGGGCACCGGCGCACCTACGTGGGCGCCCTGCCGGGCAACATCATCCAGGCGATGAAGAAGTCCGGCACGCGCAACACCGTGATGATGCTCGACGAGATCGACAAGCTCGGCATGGGCGGCTTCCACGGCGACCCGGCCTCGGCGCTCCTCGAGGTGCTCGACCCCGAGCAGAACTCGACCTTCCGCGACAACTACCTCGCGGTGCCCTACGACCTCTCGCGCGTGATGTTCATCTGCACGGCGAACGTGCTCGACACGATCCCGGGTCCGCTGCGCGACCGCATGGAGGTGATCCAGCTCCCCGGATACACCGCGCAGGAGAAGCTGCAGATCGCGCGCCGCTACCTCGTGGCGCGCCAGCTCGCTTCCGCGGGCCTGCAGGCCGCGCAGGTGGAGATCGGCGACGAGGCGCTCCTCGCGATCATCCACGACTACACGCGCGAGGCGGGCGTGCGCAACCTCGAGCGCGAGATCGGGAACGTGTTCCGCCACGCCGCGATGCGCGTCGCCGAGGGCGAGGTGCAGCACGTGAAGGTGGATGCGGCCGACCTCGCGCCGGTCCTCGGGCCCAGGCGCTTCGAGGCGGAAGTCGCGATGCGCACCGCGACGCCGGGCGTGGCGACGGGGCTCGCATGGACGCCGGTCGGGGGCGACATCCTCTTCATCGAGGCGGCGCGCATGCCCGGCAACGGCAAGCTCACGCTCACCGGACAGCTCGGCGACGTGATGAAGGAGAGCGCGCAGGCCGCGCTCACGCTGGTGAAGGCGCGCTCGCGCAGCCTCGGCATCCCCGCCGAGGTGCTCGAGAAGTCGGACATCCACGTCCACGTGCCGGCGGGCGCCACGCCCAAGGACGGGCCGAGCGCGGGCGTGGCGATGTTCGTCGCGCTCTCCTCGCTCCTCACGGGCCGGCCGGTGCGCAGCGACATCGCCATGACCGGCGAGATCAGCCTGCGCGGCCTGGTGCTGCCGATCGGCGGCGTGAAGGAGAAGGTGCTCGCGGCGCTGCGCGCCGGCATCCGGACCGTGATGCTGCCGGTCCGCAACCAGCGCGACCTGGAGGACGTCCCGCAGGATGCGCGCGAGCAGCTCACCTTCGTCTGGCTCGAGAACGTGGACGAGGCGATCGCCACGGCGCTTTCGCCCGCGGCGGCGCCGGAGCCGGAGCCCACGCAGTAGCGAGGGACACGCGGCGAGGAGCGCTTCCATGGAACGACGCACCGAATGGCACGTGGGCTACTGGCTGGTCGCGCTGCTGCTGCTGATGTTCTTCCAGTACCTGTGGAGCGCGGCCACCCTCGAGGTGGTGCCCTACAGCGAGTTCGAGAAGTACCTCGCCGACGGCAGGATCGCGGAGGTCACCGTCACCGACCAGCAGATGGTCGGCAAGCTCAAGGCGCCCGAAGGCAAGAAGACCGCGATCGTCGCCGCCCGCGTGGAGCCGGCGCTCGCCGAGCGCCTGTCGCGCTACAACGTGCCCTTCGAGCATGCGGTCGAGAACACGTTCCTGCGCACGCTCTTCTCGTGGGTCGCGCCCGCCCTGGTGTTCTTCGCCGTGTGGTTCTTCCTCGTGCGCCGCTTCGCCGAGCGGCAGGGACTGGGCGGGCTCGTGTCGATCGGCAAGAGCCGCGCGAAGGTCTACATGGAGACGCGTACCGGCATCACCTTCGACGACGTGGCGGGCGTGGACGAGGCGAAGGCGGAACTGCGCGAGATCGTCGACTTCCTGAAGAACCCGCGCGACTACGGGCGCCTGGGCGCCCGCGTGCCCAAGGGCGTGCTGCTCGTCGGCCCCCCGGGCAGCGGCAAGACGCTGCTCGCGAAGGCGGTCGCCGGCTAGGCGGCCGTGCCGTTCTTCTCCATCAACGGCTCGGAGTTCGTCGAGATGTTCGTCGGCGTGGGCGCGGCGCGCGTGCGCGACCTCTTCGAGCAGGCGAAGCAGAAGGCCCCGGCGATCATCTTCATCGACGAGCTGGACGCGCTCGGCAAGGCGCGCGGCGCGTTTCCCGTGGCCGGGCACGACGAGCGCGAGAACACGCTGAACCAGCTCCTCGTGGAGCTCGACGGCTTCGATCCCGCGGTGGGCGTGGTGCTGCTCGCCGCGACCAACCGGCCCGAGATCCTCGATCCGGCGCTGCTGCGCGCCGGGCGCTTCGACCGCCAGATCCTCGTGGACCGCCCGGACAAGGCGGGGCGCCTGCAGATCCTCGAGGTGCATGCGCGCAAGGTGAAGCTCGCGGCCGACGCGGACCTCGAGCAGGTGGCGGCGCTCACCACCGGGTTCTCGGGCGCGGACCTCGCCAACCTCGTCAACGAGGCCGCGCTCATCGCCACGCGCCGCAAGGCGGACGCGATCTCGCTGGAAGACCTCACGGGCGCGGTCGAGCGGATCGTCGCGGGGCTCGAGAAGAAGAGCCGCGTGCTCAATCCCCGCGAGCGCGAGCGTGTCGCGTACCACGAGGTGGGCCACGCGCTCGTCGCGCTGGCGCTGCCCGGCTCCGACAAGGTGCACAAGATCTCGGTGATCCCGCGCGGCATCGGCTCGCTCGGCTACACCATCCAGCGCCCGACCGAGGACCGCTACCTCCTCACGCGCGAGGAGCTGGAGAACCGCATCGCGGTGCTGCTCGGCGGGCGCGCGGCCGAGAAGCTCGTGTTCGGGGAGCTCTCGACGGGCGCCGCCGACGACCTCGCGAAGGCGACCGACATCGCGCGCGACATGGTGGCGCGCTACGGAATGCTGGAGGAGCTCGGCTACGTCGCCTACGACCCGGACCCGCCGCGCTTCCTCGAGCAGCCCGGGGCACCCGCGCAGGGGCCGAAGGTGAGCGAGCACACCGCGCGGCGCATCGACGAGGCGGTGAGGAACCTCGTGATGGGCGTGTTCGACCGCACCTACCGGGTGCTGGAGGCG
The DNA here is from genome assembly GCA_035465975.1 of Usitatibacter sp. Taxonomy (GTDB): domain Bacteria; phylum Pseudomonadota; class Gammaproteobacteria; order Burkholderiales; family Usitatibacteraceae; genus Usitatibacter. The sequence continues at coordinate 5,674 of DATIVM010000416.1, read as the reverse complement.
AACCGCGACGTCCTCGAGCGCACGGCGCGCAAGCTCCTCGAGAAGGAGACGCTGGACGAGGCGGCGATCGCCTCGCTCACGGAGGGATTGCGGCGGCCGGGAAAGGGAGGGACCGGAACCGGGGACGAGCGCGCGAGCAAGGCCGCCTAGGCCCGCGCGACGCCGTCCCCGCGGGAAAGATCAGCTCAGTCGCCGCTCGCCCAGTGGCGCATCGCCGAGCGCGCATGCGCGGCGGTGCGGTGGCGCTCCGCCTCGTAGGCCTCGCCGACGGCGCGCGCCACGGTGCGGAAGAAGCGCGCCACGGCCTTCGCGCCGCGCACGATGCCTTCCTTGATTTGACGGTCGCGCTCCGCCTGGGCGGCGCGCACGAGGGCGTCGAGCTGGTCGGCGCTGATGGGCTTCACTTCGTAGTCGCTCATTGCTGCTCCTTTCGGTCGCCCGGGCCGCTTCGCCCGGGGCTGCACGATCCCAATATAGGGGCGATTGCTGCACTGCAACAAACGATTTGTTTTCGCGCAATGCAGGAGAAAAGCTCATCCATGGGAACCCTCGGCGCCCGGGCCGGCCACTCCTGATGCACGTCCCGCAACCCAGGAGCCATCCATGAAAGCGAGATTCCTCCCGCGCGCCGCGCTCGCCGTCGCGACCGCCCTGGCCGGCGCGGCTCTCCCCGCGCTGCTCGACCAGGTGGTCGCGGCGCTGGTCCGCGATCCCGGCATGCAGGGCGCGGACATCGAGGTGCGCGTCGACTCGGGCAAGGTGACGCTCGACGGAAAGGCGAAGGATTCCGCGCAGGCCGACCACGCGCGCCAGCTCGCCGGGAACATCGCGGGCAGCGGCAAGGTGACGAGCAACCTCTCGACCCCCGGCTGAGGGCCCGCGCGCCGATTGGTGCAACAATCGGCGCATGGAGACCGTCCTGCCCGAGGCCGCCGCCGGGATCGGCGCCGTCGTCGATGCCGTCTACCGCGCCGAGTCGCGCCGCGTGCTCGCGACGCTCATCCGGCAGCTCGGCGATTTCGACCTCGCCGAGGAGGCGCTGCACGAGGCGTTCGTGGCCGCCGTGGAGCAGTGGCCGCGCGAGGGCGTGCCGGGCAATCCGCGCGCGTGGCTCGTCTCGACCGGGCGCTTCAAGGCGATCGACCGGCTGCGCCGGCGCTCGAAGCACGAGGTGCCCCTCGAGGACGTCATCGAGCGCGACGCGATCGCCGACCCCGCCGCGGGCGCGGACGAAGCGGAAGGCGTCGAGGACGACCGCCTGCGCCTCGTCTTCACCTGCTGCCACCCGGCGCTCGCCCCCGAGGCGCGGGTCGCCCTCACGCTGCGCGAGGTGTGCGGGCTCACGACCGAGGAGATCGCGCGTGCCTACCTCGTTCCCGCGCCCACCGTCGCGCAGCGCATCGTGCGCGCGAAGGCGAAGATCCGCGATGCGCGCATTCCTTATGAAGTCCCCGGCCGCGGCGAGCTCGGCGAGCGGCTGGAGAGCGTGCTGCGCGTCATCTACCTCGTGTTCAACGAGGGGTACCTCGCCTCGTCGGGCGAGGCGCTCACGCGCCACGACCTGTCCGCCGAGGCGATCCGGCTCGCGAAGCTGCTGGTCGAGCTGCTGCCCGAGCCCGAGGCGGTGGGCCTGCTCGCGCTCATGCTGCTGCACGAGGCGCGCCGCGCGGCGCGCACCGGCGCCGACGGCGAGCTCGTATCGCTCGAGGAGCAGGACCGCTCGCGCTGGGACCACGCGCAGATCGCCGACGCCGTGCGGCTCGTCGAGGGCGCGCTCGCCTCGCGCCGCTTCGGTCCCTACACCCTCCAGGCGGCCATCGCGGCGCTGCACGCCCAGGCCCCCGATGCCGCCGCCACGGATTGGGCGCAGATCGCCGGCCTCTACGACGTGCTGCTCGATTTGCAGCCCTCGCCCGTGGTGGAGCTCAACCGCGCGGTCGCCGTCGCGATGCGCGACGGCCCCGCGGCGGGCCTCGCCCTGGTGGACGCGATCCTCGCGCGCGGCGAGCTCGGCGATTACCATCTCGCCCACGCCGCCCGGGCCGACCTCTGCCGCCGGCTGGGCCGCGCGCAGGAGGCGCGTCGCTCCTACGAGAAGGCCCTCGCCCTCACGGGGCAGGCGCAGGAGCGGCGTTTCCTGGAAAGAAGGTTGGCGGAGCTGGGCTGACGGGCCGCCGGAAAAAGTTTTCGGCGCCCGTCGAAATCGCCCCCCGCCGTTCGACTACCCGTCGGGAAGGCCCTTTCGGCCGAGCCGGAGCGATCGATGCGATACCTGTGCCTGATCTACCTGGACGAGAAGCAGCTCGCCGCCATGCCGGAGAAGGAGATGAGCGAGCTCAACGCACGGCACCTGCGCTTCAACGAGGAGCTGCTCGCGAGCGGCCACTTCGTCGAAGCGGAGGCGCTGCAGCCGGCCATGGCGACCACCTGCGTCCGGGTGCGCAACGGCAAGGCCGCGCTCGTCGACGGTCCCTACGCCGAGACGAAGGAGATGGTCGCGGGCTTCTACGTGATCGAGGCGCGCGACCTGAACGAGGCGATCCAGGTCGCCGCGCGCATCCCGAGCGCGCCGCTCGGGGCCGTCGAGGTGCGCCCCTGCCGCGATCTCGAGGTGGACGGCGTGGCGTACAAGGCTTCCCGCAAGTCCCCCGGCCGTACTTTCCCGAAATAGCCCCGGCAAGTCCGGGACCCCTGTCCTGAGGAGGCGAACATGCGATTCATGGTGATGGTGAAGGCGACGAAGGATTCCGAGGCCGGCGTGATGCCCGACGAGAAGCTGCTCGCGGAGATGGGCCGCTACAACGAGGAGCTCGTGAAGGCGGGGATCATGCAGGCGGGCGAGGGCCTGCACCCGAGCTCCAGGGGCTCGCGCATGAAGTTCTCGAAGGACGGAAAGCGCACCGTGGTCGACGGGCCGTTCGCGGAGACGAAGGAGCTGGTCGCCGGCTTCTGGATCTGGAAGGTGAAGTCGCGCGAGGAGGCGATGAAGTGGCTCGCGCGCTGCCCGAGCCCCTTCCCCGGCCAGGAGTGCGAGGTCGAGATCCGCCAGGTCTTCGAGGCCGAGGATTTCGGCGCGGAGTTCACCCCCGAGCTGCGCGCGCAGGAAGAGCGCCTGCGCGAGCTCGCATCCAAGAACACCTGACGGAGCGGGGATGAAGATCGAACCGTATGTCTTCCTGGAGGGCCGCACCGAGGAGGCCCTCGATTTCTACGTGAAGGCGCTGGGCGCGAAGGTGGAGATGAAGATGCGCTACAGCGAGAGTCCCAGCCCCGTGCCGCCGCAGATGCTGCCGCCCGGCGGCGCGAGCAAGATCATGCACGCGAGCTTCACCGTCGGCGAGTCGCGCATCATGGCGTCCGACGGCCACGTGGAGGGGGCGCCGAGCTTCCAGAGCTTCTCGCTCGCGATCACCGTGCCCGACGCGAGCGAGGCGAAGCGCGTCTACGATGCGCTTCTCGCCGGAGGCGGCGAGGTGCGCAGCCCGCTGCAGAAGACGTTCTTCTCGCCGTCCTTCGGCATGCTCAGGGACCGCTTCGGGATCGGGTGGATGGTGCTCGCGGAGCATTGAGGCGCGCGGCCGGCGCGCCGCGCGGAACCATCGCGCGGCGGGCCGTTCCCACGGGGCGTGAAGATCGCCACGTTCAACGTGAACGGCGTGAACGGCCGGCTCCCGCGCCTCCTCGAATGGCTCGCGGAATCGAACCCCGACGTCGCATGCCTGCAGGAGATCAAGACGAGCGACGACCGGTTCCCGGGAGCGGCGCTCGAGAATGCCGGCTATCGCGCGATCTGGCACGGCCAGCGCGCGCACCACGGCGTCGCGATCCTCGCGAGGGGCGCGAAGCCGGAGGAGATCCGGCGCGGGCTGCCCGGCGATCCCGGCGATCGCGAGGCGCGCTATTTGGAAGCCGAGGTCGGCGGGCTCGTGGTCGCCTCGGTCTACCTGCCCAACGGCAATCCGCAGCCGGGCCCGCGCTTCGACTACAAGCTCTCGTGGTTCGAGCGCCTCGACGCGCACGCGGGGAAGCTCCTGCACGCGAAGCGCCCCACGATCCTCGCGGGCGACTTCAACGTCGTCCCCACCGACGCCGACATCTACAACCCCTGGCCGTGGCGCGAGGACGCGGTGATGCAGCCGCAGACGCGCGAAGCGTACCGGCGCCTGCTCGGGCAGGGATGGATCGACGCGACGCGCCACCTCCATCCGAAGGAGCGCGTCTACACCTTCTGGGTGAACGCGGGCGCGTTCCTGCGCGACGCCGGCTTCCGGATGGACTTCCTGCTGCTCAGCCCCGACCTCGCCGCGCGGTTGAGGGCCGCGGAGGTCGACCGCGCGCACCGGGGGCGCGAGAAGCCGAGCGACCACGCCCCGGTCTGGATCGAGCTCGCAGCGGCCTGAGCGCGCGGTCCTTCTCGAGCTCCTCGAGGAGCCACTCGCGGAAGAGCAGGATCTTCGGCGCGGACGCGAGGCGCTGCGGATACACGAGGTAGTGGCCTTTCGCCGAGGGAATCTCGATGTCGAAGGGCCGCACCAGCGCGCCCGTGACGAGGTCGTTGCCGAGGAGCGAGATGCGCGCGAGCGCGATGCCCTGGCCTTCGATCGCCGCGTGCAGCGTGTGCGACGAGTCGCTGAATATCGGGCCGCGCGTGGGCTCCTCCCGGTCGAGGCCCGCCGCCTCGAACCACGGCTTCCACGGCTCGCCCTCGGAGCGCAGCAGCGTGTAGCGCGCGAGGTCCGCGGGCCGCTTCGGCACGCCGCCGGCGATGCGCGGGCTGCACACCGGGAAGTACGAGTCCTCCATGAGCTTCTCGACGACGAGGCCCGGCCAGTCGCCGAAGCCGTGGCGGATGCCGAGGTCGAGATCGTCGTGCCTGAAGTCGGCGATCGCATTGCTCGCGCGCACGTCCACGTCGATCTCGCGGTGCGCCGCCATGAAGCGGCCGATGCGCGGCAGCAGCCAGCGCGCGGCGAACGAGGGGAGCACCGTGATCCGCAGCTGGCGCGGGTTGCGGCGCTCCGAGAGCTCGCGCACCGCCTCGCCGAGCTCCGCGAGCGCGACGCGCACGCGCGAGGCGAAGCGCTCGCCCTCGTCCGTGAGCCGCATCCCGCGCCCGGCGCGCTCGATGAGCGTGACGCCCAGCTCCTCCTCGAGCGCCTTGATCTGGTGGCTGATGGCGCCGTGCGTGAGGCTCAGCAGCTCGGCCGCGCGCGTGAGGCTGCCGCTGCGCGCGGTCGCCTCGAAGGCGCGCAGGGCCTGCATCGCGGGAAGCCGCGGGGGATTGCCCATCGGGCGGCCTCTATTGTGAGAATTGCTCACAGATCATCGGCAAAACAATTCGCTTGTCGCACCGCAGCATCGCTCGTAAATTGGCTGCATCACGCAACGCATCGAGGAGCACCGACATGGCAACGATCTTATCATTCCAACCCTTTTTCCGGAACCGCGCGCCGGGCTCCACGCGGCTCGCGCAGTGGCTCGACGAGCTCGCCCCGGTGCTGCTGCTCGCCGCCGTCGTGGCGATCCTCGCGGTGGCGGCCCACGAGGCGCACGCCGTGGGCGCCGCGCCCGCGCTCGCCGTCCCGCCGATCCTCGCGGAGTGACCCGTGTATCGCCTCTACATCGGCAACAAGAACTACTCGTCGTGGTCGCTCAGGCCCTGGATCCTGATGCG
>DATIVM010000415.1:0-10110 GCA_035465975.1 Usitatibacter sp. | reverse complement strand
TCGCTCGTCCGAGTTGGGCGCCGCCGGGATGGCTGTTCGCGCCGGTGTGGACGGTCCTCTATGCCCTGATGGGCGTCGCGGCCTGGCTCGTCTGGCGAGTGCACGGCTTCAAAGAAAACAGGACTGCGCTTGCGCTCTTCATCGTCCAACTCGGCGCCAACGCACTCTGGACCTGGGTGTTCTTCGTGTGGCACCAAGGCGCCCTCGCGTTCGCAGAGATGATACTTCTGTGGTGCCTCATCGTCGCCACTGCCGTTTCGTTCCGGCGAGTCAACGCGCTTGCCGCCGTGCTCCTGCTCCCCTACCTGGCTTGGGTAACGTTTGCCTCCGCGCTCACATTCTCAACCTGGCGGCTCAACCCCGACCTGCTGTGAGCCATCAACATGGTGCCGCCCGACAAGTCGCCGGAGCGCGCGCGTGAACGATGAAGTTTCAAGCTCAGGCAGCAGCGCGCGCGGCGCTCAGCTCAACCGTCAGGCGTCCTTGAAAGGTCACGGCATGAGAGGAAGCTGCCACTGTGGAACCGTCGTATACGAGGTCACTCATGTCGACGGGCCGATCAGCCATTGCCACTGCGTTACCTGTCGAAAGACGCATTCCGCGGCGTACGTGACAACGGCCCGAGTCGCCCGCGATGATTTTCGCTGGCTGGCCGGCGAAGATCGCGTAACGGCTTATGAGTCATCACCCGGAAAGAAGCGATTCTTCTGCTCGGTGTGCGGGTGTCATATCGTTGCCTCGCGGGAGAATCAACCAAGTGTCATCCTTCGCCTTGCCACACTGGACGACGACCCAGGCATTCGGCCGGAGCTTCATATCTGGCGGTCGCACGACGTGCCGTGGCTTTCGGACGCGGCGGAATTGCCTTCATTTCAGGAGTGGCCGGCCGGAAGAAAATGAAACCGAAGACGCCTGATAACGCGTTGAAGTCGACCGCGAGGCTCGGTAGGGCGCGTCTGGTCGCGGCATCGGCAACGTGGCCGGCTCCTCGACTCGGTCGTTAGAACCCACCGCCAACCATGGAAATGCGTCGCCGCTTTGCCGCAGCGAACGTGCTGATCGGCGCGGGCATCGCACCCTTGGCGCTTTGGGGTCTGTTGGCCGCTTCGGATGCCCGATACGGCGCCGGGTTCACGGACATATTCCTCCTTGGCGGCTTTGGGCTCGTAGCATATGTGGCCGTGATCCTCATCTCCGGAGCGGGCATTTTCTGGGCAGATCGTGTGGCTCGCACATCTCATGCGCAACCGCCGCGTCTCACTCGAGCGCTTGTGAGGATCGTGGGTATCGTGCTCCTCGCGCCATGGATACTTCTCGTAATCAGCATCGCAACTGGATACGCGCGATGAGCTCCGACAACGACCGGTGCCGAGCGTCGGGGACCTCGAGATCGTCGTGAGCTACCTCGACGTTCCATGCCTCATCACGCGCATCACGGCGGTCGAGATCGTGCCGTTCAACCAGGTCAGCGCCGCGTTTGCTGCTTGTGAAGGCGAAGGAGACGGTTCGTTGAGCCATTGGCGATGTGCGCATTGGGAATATTTCTCCCGGGAGTGCCGGCGCATCGGCCGCCTGCCAAGTGACACAATGTTGGTGGTGTGCTGCTCGTTCGAGGTGCTCGATGTCGTCGCGCAAACCCAAGCGGTCTGACGCGAACCGCGAGAAACCGGGATCTCCATCCCGGATGATCGACGAGAGGATCGAGGAGCTGGGCGACTGGCGAGGCAGGATGCTCTCCCGGCTGCGCGCATTGATCAGGCAGGCCGACCCCGAGGTGGTCGAGGAGTGGAAATGGAGCGTTCCGGTGTGGTCCCACGACGGGTTGATCTGCACCGGCGAGACGTACAAGAACGTCGTGAAGATGACCTTTGCCAAGGGGGCCGCCCTCGAGGATCCATCGGGCCTCTTCAACTCCAGCCTCGAAGGCAACACCAGGCGCGCGATCGACTTCCACGAGGGCGAGAAGATCGAGGAGGAAGCATTGAAGGCTCTCATTCGCGCGGCGGTGGCGCTGAACGTGTCCCGCGCGAAACCGGCGGGGAAGCGATGAGGATCGCAAGAGTCGGACTTCTCGTGCTGCTCGGGGGCTGCGCGACGGTGCCTGTCGTCCAGATGTTGTCGCGCGAGTGCCAGGCGAAGTACCGGGTTGATTTGCCGGGCGGGGCTACGGCGCGGTCCCGGTATCGTCCGGCGATGCTGGATGGAAAGCCGTTCGCGAGCAAGGCGGACGTTTCCGCAGCGTATGGATAAAATGCGGGTCGACACCGACAAGGATCGCCTGCTCGCGGGAAGATGCCTGTGCGGAGCTGTCCGGTACGCCGTAAAGAACGAGTTCCTCTACGCATTGAACTGCCACTGCTCGAACTGCCGCCGCGCAACCGGCTCCGCATTCAAGTCGTTCGCTGGAATCGAGCGCGCAAAACTCTGCATCACGGCGGGGAAAGACGACCTGATGATCTTCGGCGAGGAAAGTGCGCACGACACTCGCTGCGGGAAGTGCGGCTCCCTCCTGTTTTCGGTTGTCCGCGATGGTGCGTTCGTCCACGTCACCCTGGGAACGCTCATCGACAACCCGGCAATCCGCCCCAGCGCGCACATTTTCGTCGGATCCAAGGCACCGTGGTTCACCATCACCGACGAGTTGCCCCAGCACCGTGAATTCGGATGAGCAACAACGACGACGTGGATTGCGACACGACTCCGGAACGGGTTCGTCCACCATTGACGTTTGAAAACCACCCTGGAACGCCATGCCCAAATCGTCTTCCGCTCCACCGAACGACCTTCCCACGTACCGCCTGCTCACCGGACCGGACGACGCGGCATTCTGCCGCCGGGTGAGCGAAGTGCTCGCGCTGGGATACGTGCTGCACGGATCGCCCGCGGCCACGTTCAACGGAACCCAGGTCATCGTGGCGCAGGCGGTCGTTTGGCCTTCGGTGCTTCCCGCGATCGCCGCTTCGTGAGCGCCGCGCGAGTTGCCGGATATCAATTGAAAGACGCTGCGGCGGAAAGGTTGTGAAATTTGACATTGACCCTCGCGCCGGGGCGCGGCCAGAATCCGCGCAGCCCTGGAGGACAATGTGTCGTTGTCACAAATGCAACAATTGGATCGGGTCCGCATGGAACGAGCCGTGGAGATCCGCCCGCTCCGCTCCGACGATTCGATCGAGGAGCTGACGAGCCTTTTGCACCGCGCTTATGCGGCGCTCGCGCGGATGGGGCTCAATTACACCGCCGCGGACCAGTCGCCCGAGACGACGAGAGCGCGGGTCGAGAACCGGCAGTGTCTCGTCGCCGTCGATGGGGCGAGCCTCGTCGGCACGATCCTCGTGAACTCGGTGGTGCCCAACGCATTGGGCAGCTGGTTCGGGAAGCCCGACGTGGCGAGCTTCCACCAGTTCGGCGTGGCACCGCAGTACCAGGGCCGCGGCCTGGGATCGCTTCTTCTCGCCGAAGCCGAGAGCTGGGCGAGGCGGCTCGGCTTCTCCGAAGTGGCGCTGGATACGGCCGAATCCGCGGCTCCGCTCGTGGCCTTCTATGTTCGCCGCGGCTACCGGTCCGTCGCAACCGTGCAATGGAACGGCAAGACGTATCGGAGCATCATCATGCGCAAGCGGTTGCCGGGCGCCGGCTGATCGCGCACCGGAGGTCGCATTGCGAATCCTGATCGCACTCCTCGGAGCAGGCGCGTTCACCGCGGCCCTCGCGGGCAGCCCGATCACGGACTCCGCCTCGGCGGTCGACGCGGCGAAGCGCTATGTGAGGGCCCGTTGCACGGCCGAGACGCCGTGCAGGTTCAAGCCGGAACGCGAAGGCCGGCGATGGCGCGTCTGGGTGCGGCTCGGCGAGCGCAACACCCGAGGCAAGATCGTCTATCCCTCGCCCGGGAAGAGCATCGTGCTCTTCTTCGACGACGCCGGGAACCTGATACGTCGCCTCGAGGCGGAATGACGCGGCGACTTGCGGAGGATCGCCACGACCGGACCCTCTTGAGCCGCGATCCGGATCGCCTGGAAATCGAGGAGGAACCCCGTGAATTCCAATGAAGAGCGGCATCGCGCGTTGAAACGGCTTCTGGCCAACGGACCGCTCACGGCAATGCCGACGCGACCCTCGGATCAGCAGCTGCTGGCGCTTCTCGCGGCGGCGCGGTTCAGCCCGGACAGGACGTACCGGGAAGCCGATGTGAACGAAACGCTCGGGGACTGGATCGGGACGTTCTGCGAGCCTCACGCGATCGACCACGTCACCCTTCGCCGGATGCTCGTGGACGCCCGGCTGCTGTCGCGGACCACATCGGGTTCCGTCTACAGCGTCAATCGGGAGCGGTTGCCCGAATTCGAGGCGGCGGCGACAATCGAGCCCGCCGCGGTCCTCGCCGAAGTGCGGCGCGAGCGTGAAGCGCGCAAGAGGGCGCGGGCGGCCTGACATCCATCGCAGCGAATCCCGAGAGCGCAGGTCCCGATGATCCTCGAAGCAGCGCCGTTGCACGTGAAGGCCGGGCATTCGCAGGCCTTCGAGGCCGCCTTTCGGGAGGCGCAGTCGATCATCGCCGCGATGCCGGGCTACCGGTCGCACGAGCTGCAGCGTTGCATCGAGCGCGATGGCCAGTACCTGCTGCTGGTGCGCTGGGACAGCGTCGCCGCCCACGAAGAAGGTTTCCGGAAGTCCCCGCAGTACGAGCGTTGGCGCAAATTGCTGCATCATTTCTACGAGCCCTTCCCGACCGTGCTGCACTACGAGGCGGTGGAGGGCATGTCCGGCTGAAGGGCCGGCATCTCCGACGAGGTCGATTGGAATGGAACCGCTCCTGATCAGCGCCACCGTCGAAAGCGGGCTCAGGCGCCACGAAGTCGCATTGGCGACGGGCGCGAGCTCGCACGAGATCCGGATCGCGCCGCGGGCTTCCGGATTCGGCTCGAGCGCGAACGGCGGGGAGCTCCTTTGCCTCGCCGTCGCGACGTGCTACTGCAACGACGTCTATCGCGAGGCGGCAAAGCGCTCGATCGAGGTGCTCGGCGTGGAAGTGCGCGCCGACGCGCAATTCGGCGCGGAAGGCGAGCCCGCTCGCCGCATTTCCTATCGCGCGGTGGTCCGGGCGAAAGCGGGCGAGCAGGCGATCGGAGAGCTCATCCGCCACACCGATACCGTCGCGGAGATCCACAACACGCTTCGCCTCGGCATGCCCGTCGTGCTCGAGTCGTTCGAGGCCGTCTGCATCGGAGCCATGCCATGAAGCTGAGACCGACCCTCGCCACTTCCGTCGCCGCCGTCGCGCTCGTCGCGCTGGGCTTCGCCGCCGTCGCCGAGGTGGCGCGGCACCCCGGGCCGTCGCCCGCGCGCGTCGCGTTGGACGTCGACGTGCGGCCCGTTCACGGAACGCCCGGCGAGTTCCTGCTCACCTCGACGGTGACGGACCTGGAGAGCGGCGAGGCGATCGCGAAGCCGCGCATGACGATCGCCGCCGGAAAGCCGGCGCACCTGCGCCTCGGGGGGAAGGGCTGGCAGCTCGAGCTCGGCGTCGCGGCGGACGGCGGTTCGCGCACGGCCGCCTACGACGCCACGTTCAGCCGCGGCGGAAACGTGCTCTCGCGGCAGCACCTCACCCTCGATCTCGGCGGCTGACCGCCGTGCCCCGTTTCCGCGTTGTGATCGAGGGATCCGGCCTCGAGGTCCCGGGCGGTGTCGCCGGAGCGCCATCGCAGCTCGTGCGCGGCTTCTTCGTCGCCCGGGTGGTGAACGCGCCGAGCGCGGAGGAAGCGGGGCGCCGCGCGATGACGGTCATCGCCGAGGATTGGGGCGATGGCGGCATGTACGGGGAGCTGCGGGCGAGGCCGAAGCTGCGCGTTGCCGAAGCGCGCCCCGCGACGCTCATGGAATGGCTGCGGCCGAAGCGCACGGGCTACGCGTTCCACCCCGGCACCGCGACGTAGCGGTCGAGGCGGTCGAATCCACGAGGAGGCGATTTCGATGACGCAACGCATCGTCAACATCGACGACCTGGAGCTGCAGCCGCGGCCGGCGGCGTTCGCGCCGAAAGGGGCGGCGGCGGAGAAGTACGACGCGCGCATGGCGTTCATCGGGCCGCGCGTCGGCGCGCGCAAGCTCGGCTACAACATCACGGCCGTGCCGCCGGGAAAGCGTGCGTTCCCCTTCCACAACCACCGCGTGAACGAGGAGATGTTCTTCGTCCTGCAGGGAACGGGGGAGGTGCGGATCGGCCCGGAGACGCTCCCGATCCGGCGCGGGGACATCATCGCGTGCCCGCCCGGCGGGAAGGAGGCCGCGCACCAGATCGTGAACACCGGCGAGGAGGAGCTGCGCTACCTCGCGGTGAGCACGAAGATTTCGCCGGAGATCGCCGACTACCCGGACTCGGGCAAGTTCGGCGTGCTCGCGGAATTCACCGACGAGGCGGGCGGCAAGTCCTCGTTCCGCTTCGTCGGGCGCGAGAGCCAGCAGGTGGATTACTGGGAAGGGGAATGATCGGGATCCGCCGGGTCGCGGCGTCGGAGCGCGCGCTCGTGCCGCGCCTCTCGCAACTGCGCATCGACTTTCTCGACGGGACGTTCCGAAGCGGCGGTAGAATGGGGAACACCCCACCCCTTTCCCCATGGAAGAGCCTCCCATCCTCCTCGACGGCGCGCGCGTGCTGGAGTACGCCGTCCTCGATCACTCCGGGCGCGAGGCGGGCCGCGCACGCGGCCTCGCCGCGGGCGTTCCGGTGGGCGTCGAGGCCGTCTCGCGCCTCGTGATCGCGGAGAACCTCGTCGAGGAAGGCGTCTTCCTCATGCACTGCGGCGACGAATGGGTGACGGTGATCGGCGAATCGTATCCGGACCCGGAGTCCGCGCGCGTCGCGGCGGACGAGGCCTACGGCGGCCGCGCGATCCCGTGGGTGCGGTTCCGCGAGCTCACCGCGCAGGAAGCGAAGGAAGTCGAGATCACGCGCAGCTTCCTGCGCGAGATCACGGCCGAGTTCCCGCCCGGCTGAGCGCCGCCTCGAGGCCGCGGTGAAGAACGGCACGAGGATCGCGGCCGCCAACGCGATCATGGCGCTCGGCGTGCTGCCGATGCTCGCCTGGTTCGCGATGCTGGTGCGCTCGGTGTTCCGCCTGCGCGAGGGCCGGTTCGACCTTTCCGACCTCATGTTCGTGGGCGTGCTCGGCATGGGCGCGTACCTCTTCACGCTGGTCGTCGCGGGCGCGGCCGCCATCTGGGCGACGGGGCTCGTGAGCGGCGCGAGCGACCGCGCGCGGCGCCTCGCGCGCTTCCTGGTGAGCTTCACCGCCGCCGTGCTGCTGGTTCCCTGGGGCGGCGTGATCGCGCTCGTGCTCTCGCGCTTCTTCGACTAGCGGCGCTAACATGGCTTCCCCCATCCGAGGAACGCCGCCGTGACCGCCCCGAAGAACGCCGCGCCCATCAGCCGCTATCCCGTCCCCGAGCTCTCGTCCCTGCCCGACGACATCCGCGCCCGCATCCTCGCCGTGCAGGAGAAGGCGGGCTTCGTCCCCAACGTGTTCCTCGCGCTCGCGCACCGGCCCGACGAGTTCCGCGCCTTCTTCGCGTACCACGACGCGCTCATGGAGAAACCGGGGGCGCTCACCAAGGCCGAGCGCGAGATGATCGTCGTCGCCACCTCGGGCGCGAACCAGTGCCTCTACTGCGTGGTGGCGCACGGCGCGATCCTGCGCATCCGCGCGAAGAACCCGCTCATCGCCGACCAGGTCGCCACCAACTACCGCAAGGCGGACATCACGCCGCGCCAGAAGGCGATGCTCGATTTCGCGATGAAGGTCTCGCGCGAGGCGGAGGCGATCTCCGAGGCGGATTTCGCGGCGCTCAAGGAGCACGGGCTCGGCGACGAGGAGGCGTGGGACATCGGCGCGATCGCCGCCTTCTTCGCGCTCTCCAACCGCATGGCGAACCTCACCACGATGCGGCCCAACGACGAGTTCTACGCGATGGGCCGCGAGCCGAAATGACGCCGCTCGAGCAGCTCCATACCCTGGCGCGCTACAACCGCTGGATGAACGAGCGGCTCTACGGGTGCTGCGCGCGGCTCACGGACGCGCAGCGCAAGGAGGACGTGCGCGCCTTCTTCAAGTCGATCCACGGCACGCTCAACCACCTGCTCCTCGCCGACCGGCTGTGGATGGGGCGCTTCACGGGCGAGCCCTTCCGCGTGAAGTCGCTCGACCAGGAGCTCTACGCGGATTTCGCCGAGCTCGCGCGCGAGCGCGCGAGGACCGACGCGGCGATCGAAGGGTGGGTGGCGACGCTCGACGACGCGGCGCTCGACGGCGAGCTCGCCTACACCAGCATGGTGAATCCCCAGCCGCGCCGCATCGCGATGCGCCTCGCGGTCGCGCACTTCTTCAACCACCAGACGCACCACCGCGGCCAGCTCACGACACTCCTCTCCCAGCGCGGCATCGATCCGGGCGTGACCGACCTCATGTGGACCCCGGCCGGGTGAGGGTCGGCCTCGTCTCCGACACGCACGGCCTGCTGCGGCCCGAGGCGCTCGCCGCCCTCGAAGGATCCGACCACATCGTGCACGCGGGCGACATCGGCGATCGCGCGATCCTCGAGGCGCTGGCCGCGCTCGCGCCGCTCACCGCGATCCGCGGCAACAACGACACGGGCGCCTGGGCGCGGAAGCTTCGCGACGAGGAGACGCTCGAGCTCGGCGGCGTGCGCATCCACGTGATCCACGACCTCGCCGCGCTCGAAGCTGCGCCACGCGGCGTGCGCGTCGTGATCTCCGGACATTCGCACGTGCCGCGCATCGTGGAGAGGGACGGCGTGCTCTGCGTGAACCCGGGAAGCGCGGGGCCGCGCCGCTTCCGCCTGCCGGTGAGCGTCGGCCGGCTCGCCATCGCGAAGGGAAGGGCGAGCGCGGAGCTCGTCGAGCTCGCGGTGGCGCCTCCGAGGCGCAAGCTGCCGCGCGCCGCTCAGTGAATCGTGGGCGGCCGGTCCTCGGGCCGCATCATGTCGTGCGGCACCTCGAAATCGCGCGCCGTCCCGCGCATCTGCTGCGGCGGCTTCGGGAAGCCGGCGCGATCGCTGTCGTCGCGCCGCGGCGGCCGCGCGAGCTTGCGCGCCGCGGAGAGCCTGCGCGCGACGACGAGGTCCAGGGCGCTCGCGCCGGCGACGGCGCCCAGCGCGAGCGCGGCGTTGCTCCGCGGCCGGCCGTCGAGGCGGAGCGCGAGCGTCGCGATGTCGACCGCGTCTCCCGCGAGCCGTCCCCAGATCCATGGCGCCGGATCGCGCGCGGCGAGGGTGCCGATGCCGGTCGCGAGCTCGCGCAGCCCGTAGAACCGCAGCAGGCCTTCCTCGCCGCGCATGCCGAGCGCGCGCGCGAGCGGCCGCGCGAACGCGAGCTCGGCGATGCCGAGGACGAGGCTGAGCCACCCCATGCCGCGCGCCATGCGCTGCGCCGAGGCCTGCCGGTCGAGCTCCTGCTGGTAGTCCATGGACGTTTCCCCAGTGCATTGCGGGCTTCAGCGCCGCCTTCACGCAGCCGTCCTTCTTGTCGCGGAACGTGCGGTACATCCCCGGGCGCCCGAGAGCGGCGCGTGTGCGCGATCCATGCGCCCTTCTCCGTGGATCGACAAAGGGCGCGGGGACGAGTTGCCCGGGACCGCTGGTCCGTTTGGTCGCACCGGCGCGGTGCCGGCGCCGGCGCGCTCGCACGGGACCGGTGCGTCGCCGCCGCGCGGCGTCGCCGCGGTTTCCTTTGCCGACAAGGGCTTGGCGCGAGGGGCCGGCGTGGCACGCTTGCTGCTAAATCTCCGGTGATCCGGCGAGGAAGACCGCGATGGCACCGAGCGATCCGCACATCCGCATTGCAAGCGCCGACGAGGCGCGCGAGATCCAGGCGATCTACGCGCCGTACGTGCGCGACACCGTGATCTCCTTCGAGATGGAGCCGCCGGGCGTCGAGGAGATGGCGCGCCGCGTTTCCGCGACGCTCCCGCTCCTGCCGTGGCTCGTCTGGGTGGAGGGCGGCCGGGTGGCGGGGTACGCGTACGCGAGCCGCCACAAGGAGCGCCTCGCCTACCAGTGGTCGCTCGACGTCTCCGCGTACGTGCACCGCGATTT
>DATIVM010000414.1:0-24997 GCA_035465975.1 Usitatibacter sp. | reverse complement strand
AGGGCTCGATCCCCGAGCGCCGCAGCGTCCGCTCGACCGCCGCGTAGAGCCGCTCGCTGTCGCGCACCTGCCCCACCGAGATGTTGACCGCCACGCGCAGCCCCGGCTTCACGCGGCGCTGCCACGCCTTGAGCTGCGCGCATGCCTGCTCGAGCGCCCATTCGCCGATCGGGACGATGAGGCCGGAATCCTCGGCGATCTCGATGAACTCGGACGGGTCGAGGAGGCCGCGGCGCGGGTGCTGCCAGCGGATCAGCGCCTCGACCGCGACGAGCTCCGCCCCTGCGATGCGCATGCGCGGCTGGTAGTGCATCGCGAGCTCGCCGCGCTTGACGGCGAGCCGCAGGAAGTTCTCCATGGAGAGCCGCTCCTGCGCGCGCGCGTTCATGCCCGCCGAGAAGAACTGGTAGTTGTTGCGGCCCTTCTCCTTGGCGTAGTACATGGCGACGTCGGCGTTCTTCATGAGCGTCGCGCCGTCGCGCCCGTCGGCCGGATAGAGGCTGATGCCGATGGAGCACGAGGTGTTGAGCGGCTGGCCGTCGATCAGCATCGGGGAAGCCATCGCCGAGATCATCTTCTCGGCCACCTGCTGCGCGCCCTCGTCGTGGCCGTCGCGCAGGTCCTCGAGGATCACCGCGAACTCGTCGCCGCCCAGGCGCGCCACGGTGTCGTTCGCGCGCACGCACGCCATCAGCCGGTCGGCCACGCCCTTGAGCAGCTGGTCGCCCGCCTGGTGCCCCAGCGAGTCGTTGATGGTCTTGAAGCGGTCGAGGTCGATGAACATGAAGGCGAACCCCGAGCGGTTGCGCGCCGCGTTGAACACGGCCTGCTCGAGGCGATCGTGGAGGAGCACCCGGTTCGGCAGCCCGGTGAGGGGGTCGCGCGTCGCGAGGTACTCGGCGCGCTCCTCCGCGAGCTTGCGCTTGGTGACGTCGGTGGAGGTGCCGGTCATGCGCAGCGCCCGGCCCGCTTCGTCGCGCTGCGTGACCTTGCCGCGCGAGTGGATCCAGGTCCAGCCGCCGTCCGCGTTGACCACGCGGTACTCGCAGTCGAAGCCTTCGCTCACGCCCTTGAGCGCGTTGCCCATGGCCGCGGCGAACACGGGGCGGTCGTCGGGATGGTTCCAGGCCGCCACCTCGTCGCCCGAGCAGGTCACCTCGCGCGGATCCCCGCCGAGGAGCACCGGCCAGCTCTCGTTGAAGTACACCTTGGCGTTGCGCAGGTCCCAGTCCCACAGCGCGAGGCGCGAGCCGGAGAGCGCGAGGTCGAGCCGCTCCTTGGCGCGGGCCATCTGCCGCTCGGTGCGCTTGCGCATCGTGATGTCGGCCGCGACGCCGATCATGTAGCGCTCGCCGCCCAGCGCGAGCGGGCGGCCGGTGAACGCGTAGGGGCGCACGTTGCCGGCGCGGTCCACGACTTCGGCCTCCAGCGCGATCTCGCGTCCCTCCTCGATCACCTCGCGCAGCGCCGCCTCCACCTGCGGGCGATCGTGCGGCGAGACGAAATCGAGCGGCCGCATGCGCGCGATCTCCGCGTCGGCGTAGCCGATCGCCGCGGCGAGGCTCGCGTTCCAGCGCAGCATCGCGCCGTCCGACGACACCAGGAAGAAGGCGCTCGCGAGGCTGTCGAGGATCGCTTCGAGCAGTCCCTTCTCGCGCTCGAGCTCCTCCTCGGCCGCGCGGCGCCGGCGAAGCTCCGCCTCGAGGCGCTCGGCGAGGGCGCGCGGATCGGCGGGCCTCGCCGCCGGCTCCGGCGCGTCGGTCGCGGGCGTGCGGCGCGCCTCCAGCCGCGCCACGGCGATCGAGGCGAGGTTCGCGAGCGCCGTGCGTTGCGCCGGCGTGAGCGCGCGCGGCTTGCGGTCGAGCGCGGTGAGGGTTCCGACCGCGAGGCCGTCGGGCGATGCGAGCGGCAGCACGGCGATGAAGCGCGCGTGCGGCGCGCCCGCGACGAGCGGATGCGCGCGCCACGGGGAGCGCAGCGCGTCCTCCACGAAGAGTCCCTCGCGCAGGTCGCCCGCGGCGAGCGCGAGCGATTCCCCGCCCTCGAGCGCCACGGCATCGATCCCGCGCGAGGCATGCAGGCGCTCGCCGCCGCCGTCGAGGAACGAGATCCATGCGACCGGGAAGCGCGCCACCTCCTGCGCCCGCCGCACGAGCTCGTCGAGCGCGGCGAGCGGCGGCCCGTCCAGCACGCCGTATTCGCGCAGCCGCGTGGCGCGCTCCGCGGCGGCGCGCTCGGCCGCGGCGAGGCCGCTCATGGCACGGCGAGCTCGCAGAGCACCGGCGCGTGGTCCGAGGGACGCTCGAGCTTGCGCGGCGCCTTGTCGATGGTGCAGGAACGGCAGAGCTTCGCGAGCTCGGGCGAGAGGAGCACCAGATCGATCCGCAGGCCCATGTTGCGGCGGAACGCGCCCATCCGGTAGTCCCACCAGCTGAACGACTGCTCCGGCTGCTCGAAGAGGCGGAAGGCGTCGGCGAGCCCGACGTCCAGCACGCGGCGCAGCGCCGCGCGCTCCGGCTCGCTCACGTGGATCTTGCCTTCCCAGGCCTGCGGGTCGTGCACGTCGCGGTCCTCGGGCGCGACGTTGAAGTCGCCCAGCACCGCGAGGCGGGGATGGGCCTCGAGCTCCTTCGCGAGCCAGCCGGCGAACGCCTCGAACCAGCGCAGCTTGTACGCGAACTTGTCGGAGCCGACGCTCTGGCCGTTCGGGACGTACGCGCTCACGAGGCGCACGCCGTCCACGTCCGCGGCGAGGACGCGGCTCTGCTCGTCGGCGAAGGCGGGGATGCCGCGGCAGACCTCGCCCGGCTCGGCGCGCGAGAGGATCGCGACGCCGTTGTAACCGCGCTGGCCGTGGTGCAGGGTGCAGTAGCCCGCCGCACGTAGTTCCTCGGCGGGAAAGCCGTCGTCCTCGCACTTCGTTTCCTGCAGGCAGACGACGTCGGGCGATTGCGCGGCGAGCCAGTCGAGCAGGTGCGGAAGTCGCACCCGGAGCGAGTTCACGTTCCAGGTGGCGATCTTCACGGACGGCTACTTCTGCGCTTCGCTTACGCCCGGCGCCTTCGGGGTGGGCGCGGACGCCGCCGGCGCCGAGGCGTTCGCCGAGACGGGGGCGCCGGGCAGGCGCGTGCGGGGGTAGCCGGCGCTATCGAGCGCCGAGTTCCAGGCGTCCTCGTCGAAGCCTTTGAAGTTCGACTCGCCGACCTGGAGGAACGGCACCTCGCCGGTGCCGCCGGTGAGCTTGCGCAGCGCCTCAAGGTCCGCGTTGCTCGCGAGCGCGTTGCGCTCGGTGAAGGGAACGCCGCGGTGCGAAAGCAGGTCGCGCCCGCGGTCGCACGGCACGCCGCAATCCTTCGCGGTGAAGAGCGTGACGGGATTGCGCTTCATCGCGATCTGCGTTGCGTAGGGCAGGTTCGCTTCCTCGATGTAGGTCCCGCCCATGCGCTTCTGGCTCACGCTCTTCGCCTCCCCGGGCGGCGGCGTGTCCGAGAAATGCACCTTGCCCTGCTGGTCGACCCAGCGGTAGACGTTCGTGGCCGCGTGGGACGCGGCGGCGGCCGCGAGCGCCGCGGCGAGCGCGGCACCGGCGATCAGGCGCGATTGCATGGAAACCTCCCTCGGTCTCGTGGCGCCGTACGTGGAAATCGGGGGCTTCAAACCGCCTCTGTCATCCCATTATGACGCAGAAGGGCGTCGATCTGCGGCTTGCGGCCGCGGAAGGCGACGAACGATTCGAGCGCGGGACGGCTCCCGCCCGCGGCGAGCACCTCGCGGCGGAAGCGCGCGCCGACCTCCGGGTTGAGCACCCCCGCCTCCTCGAACGCCGCATAGGCGTCGGAGGAAAGGACCTCCGCCCACTTGTAGCTGTAATAGCCCGCGGCGTAGCCGCCGGCGAAGATGTGCGAGAACTGGTTCGGGAACCGGTTGTACTCGGGAACCGGGAAGACGCCGACCTCCCGGCGCACCTGCTCGAGGAGGCCCGTCACGCCGGCGCGCGGCTCCCAGCCATGATGCAGCCGCATGTCGAAGATGGCGAACTCGAGCTGGCGCACGAACTGCATGCCGCTCTGGAAGTTCTTCGCCGCGAGCATGCGGTCGAAGAGCGCGCGCGGGATGCGCCGGCCCGTATCCACGTTGCGCGTCATGGGCTCGACCACGTCCCACTCCCAGCAGAAGTTCTCCATGAACTGGCTCGGGAGCTCCACCGCGTCCCATTCGACGCCGTTGATGCCGGTCACGCCGAGCTCGTCCACCTGCGTGAGGAGCTGGTGCAGCCCGTGCCCGAACTCGTGGAAGAGCGTGGTCACCTCGTCGTGCGTGAAGAGCGCGGGCTTGCCGCCCACCGGCGCCGAGAAGTTGCAGGTGAGGAACGCGACCGGCGTCTGCACGCGGCCGTTCACCCGGCGGCGGTTGATCGCATCGTCCATCCACGCGCCCCCGCGCTTGCCCTCGCGGGCGTAGAGGTCGAGGTAGAACTGCCCGACGCGCTGGCCGCCGCCGTCCACGATCTCGAAGAAGCGCACCGCGGGATGCCAAACCTCCGCCGATGCCGGCCGGATCGAGAGGCCGTAGAGCGTCTCGACGAGGCGGAACATGCCGGCGAGCACCTCGTTCTCGGGGAAGTACTGCCTCACTTCCTGGTCGGAGAACGCGTAGCGCTTCTGCCGCAGCTTCTCGCTCGCGTACGCGATGTCGCAGGCGCGCACGTCCGCGAGGTCCAGCTCCTCGCGCGCGAAGGTGCGCAGCTCCTCCATGTCGCGCTCGGCGAACGGGCGCGCGCGCTTCGCGAGGTCGTCGAGGAAGGCGAGGACCTCGCCGGCGCAGCCCGCCATCTTCGTCGCGAGCGAGACCTCCGCGTACGAGGCGTAGCCGAGCAGCCGCGCGAGCTCCTCGCGCAGCCCCAGGATGCGCTCCATGATGGCGCTGTTGTCCCACTCGGCGCGCCCGAACTCCGAGGCGCGCGTCACGTAGGCCTCGTACATGCGCTCGCGCAGCGCCGGGTGGTCCGCGTACTTCATCACCGGGAGGTAGCAGGGCATGTGCAGCGTGAGCTTCGCGCCCTCGCGGCCGTCCCTGCGCGCGGCCTCGCGCGCCGCTTCCACCACGTCGTCGGGAATGCCCGAGAGCTGCGCCGCGTCGGTGACGTAGTGCGCGAACGCGTTGGTCGCGTCGAGCACGTTGTCCTGGAAGCGCGACGCGAGCTTCGCGAGCTCCTCCTTCACCTCGCGGAAGCGCGCCTTCTGCGGTGCAGCGAGCTCCGCGCCGCCGAGGCGGAAGTCGCGCAGCTCGTTCTCGACGTAGCGGCTGCGCGCGGGCGGGAGCGCCTCGAACCCGCGCGAGGCGCGCAGCCGCTTGTACAGCGCGTGCAGGCGCTCGTCCTGCCCCTGCTCGGTGAGGAACTCGGTGACGCGCGGCAGCGCCGCGTTGTACGCCTCGCGCAGCGCCGGCGTGTTGACGACCGCGTTCATGTGGCTCACCTGGGCCCACGCGCGCGACAGCCGCTCGTTCGCATCCTCCAGCGGGCGCACGAAGCTCTCCCACGTGGGCTCGCCTTCCTGCGCGGCGATGCGCTCGATCGCCTCGCGCCCCTCGGCCACGAGGCGGTCGACGGCGGGTCCCACGTGCTCGGGGCGGATCTCCGAGAAGCGCGGCAGGTCCGAGAAATCGAGCAGCGGATTCGTCATGGAGCCATCAGGCGGCATATACGGTCCGGCCGGCGACGAGGGTGCGCACCACGCGGCCGGTGAGCTCCAGGCCGAGGAACGGCGTGTTCTTCCCCTGGCTCACGAGCGCATCCGGCTTCACCACCCACGGGCGCGACGGGTCGAACAGGCACACGTCGGCGGGCGCGCCCGCGGCGAGCGTCCCGGCGCCCACGCGGAGCACGGCCGCGGGCCGCGACGTGACCGCCGACAGGGTCCGCGCGAGGTCGAGGCCGCACTCCCGTCCCCATTGGAGCGTGAGGGGCAGGAGGAGTTCGAGCCCGGTCGCGCCGGGCTCCGCCTCGCCGAACGGCAGGAGCTTCGCGTCCTCGTCCACCGGCGTGTGGTCCGAGCAGACCGCGTCGATCACGCCCTCGGCGAGCGCGCGCCGCAGCCGCTCGCGGTCCGAGGGATCGCGCAGCGGCGGCGCGAGGTTCGCGCGCGAGTCGAAGCCGGCGATGTCGCGGTCGCAAAGATGCAGGTGGTGCACGCCCACGTCGCAGGTGAGGGGCGCGCCGCGCGACTTCGCCTGCGCGACGAGCTCGATCGCCGCGCCCGTCGAGAGCCGCGCGAGGTGCACGCGCGCGCCCGTCGCCTCCATGAGCTCGAGGATGGTGCGCGTGGCGACGGTCTCCGCGATCACCGGGATCGGCGGCAGGCCGAGCCGCGTCGCGACCTCGCCCTCGTGCGCGACACCGCCGCGCGCGAGCGCCGGATCCTCGGGTCGCAGCCACACGGTGAAGCCGAAGGTCGCGGCGTAGCGCATCGCCTCGAGCAGCGTGCCGTTGTCGGGCAGGGGCGCGTTGCCCTGGAAGAATCCGATGCACCCGGCCTCGGCGAGCTGCACCATCTCCGCGAGGCGCTCGCCCTTGAGGCCCGTGGTGAGCGCGCCGAGCGGGTGCGCGTGGGAGCCGTGCACGCCCGAGGCGCGCCGCTTGAGCATCTCGACGAGGCCCGGCTCGTCGAGCGGCGGATCGGTGTCCGGCGGGCAGGCGAAGGTCGTCACGCCGCCCGCGGCCGCGGCCGCCATCTCCGATTCGAGCGTCGCGCGGTACTCGAGCCCCGGCTCGCGCAGCCGCGCGGACAGATCGACCAGCCCCGGGCAGGCGACCAGCCCCGACGCGTCGATCGTCTCGTCGGCGCGCAAGCCCCCCGGCGCGGCGCCGATGGCGGCGATGCGCCCATCGGCGATCCACAGCGAGGCCGCCTCCTCGCGCCCGCTCGCCGGATCCACCACGCGCGCGCCGCGGATCTCGATCTTCATTCTTCGATTCCTTGACGACGAGACTTCTTCGGACGACGCTTCGCGATCACGGCGATCACGCGGGCGACCCCAGCATCGACATCACCGCCATGCGCACCGCGATGCCGAACGTCACCTGCGGCAGGATGACGCTCTGGCGGCCGTCGGCGACCGCCGAATCGATCTCGACGCCGCGGTTCATGGGCCCCGGATGCATCACGATCGCGTCCGGCTTCGCGCGCGCGAGCTTCCCGGGCGTGAGGCCGTAGCTCTTGAAGAACTCGCCCGCCGAGGGGAGCAGCGCGCCGTTCATGCGCTCGTTCTGCAGGCGCAGCATGATCACCACGTCGCAGTCGCGGATGCCCTCCTGCATGTCGTGGAACACGCGCACGCCGAGCCGCTCGACCTGCGCCGGGATGAGGGTCGCGGGACCGACCACGCGCAGATCCGGCACGCCGAGCGTCTTCAGGGCGTGGATCTGCGAGCGCGCCACCCGCGAGTGCAGCACGTCGCCCACGATCGCCACGGTGAGCGCGGAGAAATCCTTCTTGTAGTGGCGGATCGTGTACATGTCGAGCAGGCCCTGCGTCGGGTGCGCGTGGCGCCCGTCGCCGGCGTTGATCACGGCGACCCCCGGCTTCACGTGGCGCGCGATGAGGTGCGCGGCGCCGGACTGCGCGTGGCGCACGACGAACATGTCCGCGTCCATCGCCTGCAGGTTGTACACGGTGTCGAGGAGCGTCTCGCCCTTGGAGGTCGAGGAGACCCCGACGTTGAGGTTGATCACGTCGGCGGAGAGCCGCTTGGCGGCGATCTCGAACGTGGTGCGGGTGCGCGTGGAGCTCTCGAAGAACACGTTGAAGACCGAGCGGCCGCGCAGCAGCGGGACCTTCTTCACCTCGCGCTCGCTCACCGAGACGAACTGGTCCGCGGTGTCGAGGATGCGCCGGATCATCTCCGCGGGCAGGCCCTCGGTGGTGAGCAGGTGGCGCAGGCGCCCGTCGGGCCCGACCTGGATCGCCTCGCCGCTCGCCACCATCACGACGGCCTCGTCACGGCGGCGAGCCGCAGCCGCCCGCCTTCGTTGGAGAGCACCAGCTCCTCGTCGGCCGCGACCGCGACGCGCGCGCCGACGAAATCCGCGGCGATGGGCAGCTCCCGGCCGCCGCGATCGGCGAGCACCGCGAGGCGCACGGCGCGCGGGCGCCCGAAGTCGAACAGCTCGTTCAGCGCGGCGCGGATGGTGCGGCCGGTGAAGAGCACGTCGTCGACCAGCACCACCTCGCGGCCGTCGACCGGAAACGGAATCAGGCTGCGGCGAGCCTCGCGATGCAGGCCGATGCGGTTGAAGTCGTCGCGATGCAGGGTCACCGCGAGCGTGCCGAGCGGCGGCGCGAGGCCCAGCGCGCGATGCAGCCGCTCCGCCACCCAAACGCCGCCGGTGTAGATGCCCACCAGCGCCGCGTCGGGCGCGAGCTTGCCGCGCATCTGCGCGGCGAGCTCTCCGACGAGGAGCTCGGGATCAGGCGGCAAGGCGCTCATGGGCTCCGGGATCGTCGAGGTAGGCCTGCAGGATGACGGCCGCGGCCATGGCGTCCACGTCGCCCGCCCGCGCCGCGCGTGTGCGCGTGGCGCGCAGCCGCGATTCGGCTTCCGCCGAGGAGAGGGTCTCGTCCACGAACGCCACCGGCAGCCCGTGGCGCGCCGCCAGGCGGCGCGCGAATTTCTCCGCGAGCTTCGCGACCGCGTGGGGGCTTCCGTCGGCGTGGCGCGGACGGCCGACCACGAAGCCCGCGGGCTTCCATTCCTCGACCAGCCTCGCGATCTCGCGGAAGCGCTCGTGGTTCGCCGCCGCGTCGATCGCGCGCAGCGGATTGGCGATGCCGACCGAGGGCTCGCCGACCGCCACGCCGATGCGCCGCTCGCCGAAATCGAAGCCGAGCAGCGTTCCCGCCAACGCGCGCGGCGCCGGTCGCGCGGCCGGCGCCTCGCTGGGGGAGCCGGATGCGGCCGTCACGCGTGCCCCGCGTCCTCGGAAAGGTTCGCCGCGTTCACGCCGAGCAGGCCCATCGCGGCGTCGTAGCGCGATTCGGGCGGCGTGTGGAAGATGAGGTCGGTGGACGCGCGCACCGTGAGCCAGCCGTTGCGCCGGATCTCGTCCTCGAGCTGGCCCGGCGCCCATCCCGCGTAGCCGAGCGCCACCAGCTGGTCGCGCGGGCCGCTGCCCGTCGCCATCGCCTCGAGGATGTCGCGCGACGTGGTGAGTCCCGTGTCCCCCACGGGAAGCGTCGACTTCCACGCGCCCACCGGCCGGTGCAGCACGAAGCCGTGGTCGAATTGCACCGGGCCGCCGAAGAACACCGGCTGCGCGGCGAGCATCTCGTCGTCGAGCGGGATCTTCACCTGCTCGAAGAGCGCCTCGAGCGTCACCTCGATCGGCCGGTTCACCACGATGCCGAGCGCGCCGCGCTCGTTGTGCTCGCAGACGAAGGTGAGGGTGCGGGAGAAATTCGGGTCCGACATCGCCGGCATGGCGATGAGGAAGTGGCTGGTGAGGTTGATGGTTTGCATTGGCCACCCGGTCGGGCATTTTAGTCCCTGACGCAGTTTGGCTCAAATGCGGCGGGGAAGTTTCCCCGTGGATCACCGGGAGAGCACCTGGTCGCCGCGCGTGAAGGTCCAGGTGCGGGTGATGTGGAGGATGTCGGTGTCGACCCGGATGTTGCCCGGGAACGGCTCGAAGGGCGCGGCGAGGCGCACGATGCGGATCGCCGCCTGGTCGAGGACCTTGTGACCCGAGGAGCGGTTGATCTCGACGGACTCCACCTCGCCGTTCGCCTTGATGGCGACCGTGAGCTGCAGCGAGCCGTGGATGCGCTTCGCCTTCGCCTCGGCCGGATAGTTGAGGTTGCCGACGTGCTCGACCCTGCGGCGCCAGCTGTCCACGTACTGCGCGAAGCGGTACTCGGTCGCGCGCGCGCCCACGAACTTGCGCTTCGGGCGCTCCTGGTAGGCCTGGTGCTCGCGGCGGATCTGGGCCTCCAGCCGCGCGATCTCGAGGCTCTTCTGCACGAGGTCGCGCGCGTCGGGATCGGCCTTCGCCTCGCCCGGGGGTTTCGGCTGCGCCTGCGCGACGACGGCCTTCGACTTCATGCGCGTCATGAGCTCGCGCGCCTCGGCTTCGAGCGCCTTCACGCGCCCCTCGGCCGCGTGCAGCTCGCGGCTCGGGTCGCGCGCCTCGAGCGCCGGCAGCGGGGTCGAGGCACGCAGCTTCTTGTCGGTGTTGCCGCCGCCCGCCAGGTTCGCCTGGGCGAGGGCGTCCGCCTTCTGCGGCCGGTGCGCGCTCTTCGCGTTCACCAGCACCACGTCCATCACGTTGTGCGGCTCTTCCCGCCAGCCCAGGTGCGGCAGGCGGAAGCCGAGCCCGAGGATCACGAAGAGGTGGAAGGCGATCGAGGCGACGATCGCGACCTGCATCGAGGCGACGAGGCCGAAGCGTTCGAGCAGGAAATCGGAGAAGGAGACGAGGGCGTCGGGCGAGGGCTGCCGGAGCTGCATCGGCAGCCTAGGAGGTACGGACGGATCGTCGCGACATGAGCCGCAATTTTAGGCTATTTGCCCGCGTAGCGGCACACCACGTTCGCCTCCCACAGGTCCACCTCGCCGAAGGCGACGCGCACCTTCTCCCCGGGGGGCGAGGGGGGCAGGCCGATGGTCCGGCAGACGAGCGGCAGGCCCTCGATGCGCACCAGCTCCTCGCGCAGCACCGTGGCGTTCGCCGACTCGATGCCCTCCTGGTGGAGGTAGCGCAGGCACCAGTACCGCTCGAGCTGGCGCTGGTGCTCCGCGTAGGCGTCGTAGGCGGTCTCGAAGGCGCGGGCGATGGACTCGAGCTCCTCGCGGGCGTAGGCGGGAGGGCCGCCCGCGAGGGCCGCGACGAGCTGGCGCTGGTTCGCGAGATCCGAGTAGCGGCGCAGCGGCGAGCTCGTCCACGCGTAATGCGTGACCCCGAGCCATTCGTGCGCGGCGGGATCCACCTCCATGCGCGTCTTCATCGCGCGCTGGTTGCGGTAGATCGCGGGATAGCCGCGCTCGTGGAGGAAGCGGCCCCAGGTGGCGTTCGTGTGGATCATGAGCTCGGCCACCAGCGAGTCCACGGGCGTGCCGCGCGGCCGGGGCTCGATCGCGACGCGCCCGCCCTCGATGCGGAAGGTGTAGTCGAGCCGGTCGGGACGCTCGTCGGCGGCGCCGCGCCGCTCGCGCAGCTTCTGCGCGAAACGCCACAGCGCGAAGAGCTCCTCGCCCCACGGCCCTTCCACGCGCCCGCTCGCCACGGCCTGCGCAGTGAGGCGGGTATCGAGCTCGCCGAGGTGCAGGTTCGCCGCGATCGCGACGCGCTCGACCCGCGACTCGGTCTCCAGCACCTCGCCGCTCGCGGGATCCACGACGAGGTACAGCGATGCCGCGGGCACGCTGCGCCCCTGGGCGAGGGTGGCGCGGTCGATCGCGTCCTGCGGAAGCATGGTGATCTTCCCGCCGGGGAAGTAGACCGTCGAGAGCCGCTCGCGCGCCACGCCCTCGAGCGGATGGTCGCGGCCGAAGAAGAGCGCCGGGAGCGCGATGTGCACGCCGACCTCGAGCCGTCCGTCGTCGCGCCGGCGCACCGACAGCGCGTCGTCGATCTCCGTCGTCTGCGCATCGTCGATCGAGAAGGCGGGGGCGGCGGCCTCGGGCAGGTCCCGCGGCTCGGCGAGCGGCGGCGTGGAGGGAAAGCCCGTGCCTTCCGGGAAGAACTCGAAGGCGAAGCGGCGCAGGAAGTAGTCCTCGGCTGCGCCGAGCGCGCCCGCGTGGGCGAGCAGGCGCGGCGGCGTGAGCCCCTTCGCGGACGCCGCCTGGTCGAGCGCGCGCCACTCGAGGCTCATCTTGTCCGGCTTGAAGAGCAGCGGGTCGATCTTCGCGCCGATCGCTTCCGGCAGCCGCCCCGCCTCGAGCTCCGCCGCCCACGCGTCCACCTGCTCCTGCTGCCGGCGCTTCTTCTCCTGCCCGGCGAGCGCCGCCTTGAGGTTCTCCTCGGGAGCCGCCTGGTAGCGGCCCTTGCCGCGCTTGTAGAAGTAGATCGGGTTGCCGTGCAGCACCAGCGCGACCGCGCTCGCCTCGCGGGGCGCCGGCTCGCGGCCGTAGTACTCGCGCGCGAGGGCATCGAAGGCGAACTCGCCGGGACCGCACACCTCCCAGAGGAAGCGCGGATCGATCTCCTCGGCGAGCTTCTGCGCCTCGGCCATGAAGCCGGAAAGATGCTGCCCGTCGAAGCGCAGCAGCACGCTCGCGGCCTTCACCTTCGAGCGCTTGCCGTGGGCCGCCTCGACCTGGAACGAGGCGCCCGCTTCCGCGAGGATCGTGCCCACGCGGAACGCGCCGTCCTCCTCGAAGAGCACCTGCTTCAAGCGGCCGCCCCGCCGCCCGCGGCCCACTCGACGATGTCGGGCACGTGCTCGGGAAACGAGGACAGGGCGTGGTCGCCGCCGCGCACCACCGTCTGGAACGCGCCCTCGTAGAAGGCCACCGCGTCGCGGTAGTCGAGCACCTCGTCGCCGCTCTCGACGAAGAGCCAGTAGCGCTCGGGGCGCGTGATCGCGGGCACGTCGACCGCCATCAGCTCGCCGACGTGCTCGACGGTGAGCTCGAACCGCTCGCCCGTGTAGAGGTTGCGCTGCGGGCCGAGGTAGCGTCCGAAGTGGCGATGCGGGTGCACGGCGGGATTGAGCAGCGCCGCGCGGCAGCCGAGGCGCTCGGCCATCACCGTCGCGTAGAAGCCGCCCAGCGAGCTACCGACGAGGGTGAGATCCGCGGGCACGTAGGGCGCGCACGCTTCGGCGACCTGCCGATCGCGCGCGCGGGGCGATGGTGCAGCTCGGGCACGACGTAGTCGATGCCGCTCACGCAGTTGCGCAGGTAGTCGCCCAGCATCGTCGCCTTGCGCGAGCGCGGCGAGCTGATGAAGCCGTGCAGGTAGACGATCGCCTTGCGGGCGGAAGGAGCGGCGGCCATGCGGGGATGCGGGGATCAGAGGTCCAGGGTGCCGCGGCCGAGCTCGACGACCCGGCCGCCGACGAAGATCGCGCCGTCGCGCACGGACAGGCGCAGCGTCGAGGGGCGCCGCACCGCCTCGCCCTGGGAGACGACGCGCTCGACGCGCGCGCCGGGACGCAGCGCGCAGAACCAGCCGCCGAGGTTCGCGCAGGCCGAGCCCGTCGCCGGGTCCTCGAGGACCGCCGGGCCGTTCGGAAAGAAGAAGCGCGCCTCGACGGTTCCGGCCGCGTCCCCCGCGTCGGCGAAGACGTAGGCCATGCTCTGGCCGTCCTCGCTCCGCAGCCGCGAGAAGGCGTCGGCGCGCGGACGCGCGCGGCGCACCGCATCGGCGCCCTTCACGGGAACGAGGAGCTGCTCCCTGCCGGCGTTCACCCACAGCGGCCGTTCGGCGATGTCGGACGCTTCGAGCCCCATGATCGCCGCGAGCTCCTCGCGCGACTCGCCCACCTCGCGCCAGCGCGGCCGGTTCGCGGCGAGCGTCCAGGCGTCGCCGCTCGCCTCGACCGGGATCACGCCCGCCTTCATCTCCAGCGTGATCGAGTCGCCCCCCTTGAGCGCGCGCACCACGTGCGCCGTGCCGAGCGTCGGGTGGCCCGCGAAGGGCATCTCGTAGCCCGGCGTGAAGATGCGCACCCGCGCGGTGGCGGCCGCCGAGGGCAGGATGAACGTCGTCTCCGAGAGGTTGAACTGGCGCGCGAGCGCCTGCATCGTCTCGTCGTCGAGCCCGCGCGCGTCCTCGAAGACGCACAGGGGATTGCCCGTGAGGCGCCCCTCGCGGGCGAACACGTTGAGGATGCGGAAGGCATGGGCCGCCATCGCTAGTCCGCCGCGGCCGAGGCGGCGCGCGGCGCGAGCCGCGCGAGGAGCCGCTCGTGCACGCCGCCGAAGGCGCCGTTCGACATGACGAGCACCTGGTCGCCCGGGCGCAGGTCGCGCGCGAGCGATTCCACCAGCCCGTCGAGATCCCCGTGGAGCGAGGCGCGCGCGCCGAGCGGCGCGAGGGCGCGGGCCGGGTCCCAGCCCAGGTCGCGCGCGTAGCAGTAGACGAGGTCCGCCCCCGCGAGGCTCGCCGCGAGACGGTCCTGCATCGTGCCGAGCTTCATGGTGTTGGAGCGCGGCTCGAACACCGCCACGATGCGGCTCCCGGGCGCGTGGGCGCGCAGCCCGGCGATGGTGGTCTCGAAGGCGGTCGGATGGTGGGCGAAGTCGTCGTACACGCGGATGCCGCCCGCGGAACCGCGCAGCTCCATGCGCCGCTTCACGCCCTCGAAGCGCGAGAGCGAGTCGATCGCCGCGCCGGCCGGGACGCCCGCGTGCCGCGCCGCGGCGAGCGCCGCCAGCGCGTTGAGGCGGTTATGGGCGCCCATGAGGTCCCAGCGCACGGTCCCCTGCTTCCCGCCGTCGAGCAGCACGTCGAACGCGCCGTCCGCGTGCACGGTCCCGATGCGCCACGCCGAATCGGGCCCGAAACGCTCGACCGGCGTCCACGCGCCGCGCGCGAGCACGCGATCGAGCGCCGCGCCCTCGCCCGCCACGATGCGCCCGCTCGCGGGCACGATGCGCACCAGGTGGTGGAACTGCGTCTCGATCGCCGCGAGGTCGGGGAAGATGTCCGCGTGGTCGTACTCGAGGTTGCCGAGCACCGCGGTGCGCGGCCGGTACCAGACGAACTTGGAGCGCTTGTCGAAGAACGCGGTGTCGTACTCGTCGGCCTCGATCACGAAGAAGGGCGAATCCGCGGCGCGCGCCGAGACGCCGAAGTTCACCGGGATGCCGCCCACGAGGTACCCGGGGGCGAGCCCGGCATCCTCGAGGATCCACGCGAGCATCGCGGACGTGGTGCTCTTGCCGTGGGTGCCCGCGACCGCGCGCACCCATTTGCCGGCGAGCGCGTTCTCTGCGAGCCATTGCGGCCCCGAGACGTAGGGAAGGGCGCGGTCGAGCATCGCCTCGACGACCGGCTTGCCGCGCGTCATCGCGTTTCCGACCACCAGGAGGTCGGCCGGGTAGCGCTCGAGCTGGCCGGCGTCGTAGCCCTCGTGCAGCTCGATGCCGAGCGCGCGCAGCTGCTCGCTCATGGGCGGATAGACCTGCGCGTCGCAGCCGGTCACGCGATGGCCCAGCTCGCGCGCGATCTTGGCGAGGCCGCCCATGAAGGTGCCGCAGATGCCGAGGATGTGGAGGTGCATTCGTTTCGCCGTCCCCGCGCAGGCGGGGACCCGGCTAGCCTTTGAATATGAAGTAGACGGCGCCCACCATGCAAAGCGCCGCCCAGACGTAGTTCCAGCGTATCGCCTGGTCCATGTAGAACATCGCGAACGGCACGAAGACCGCGAGCGTCACGACCTCCTGCAGGATCTTGAGCTGCGGCAGCGTCAATCCCGAGCGGAAGCCGATGCGGTTCGCCGGCACCTGGATCAGGTACTCGAAGAACGCGATCCCCCAGCTCACGATGGCGGCCACGTACCAGGGCCGCGCGCCGAGCGTCTTCAGGTGCCCGTACCAGGCGAACGTCATGAAGAGGTTCGAGGCCGCGAGGAGGAGCGCGGTCGCGGCAAGGGCTTGCACCGGGATCATGGGGCGCCGTCCGGAACGGTGGGGAAAGCCTTGCATCTTAGCATTCGCGAGCGTGTAAACTGACCCACCGGCGCGCTTGTGGGCGTTGCCGCGGGAAATCTCCCCTTCCACCCGTGACGACCATGGTCCCCCACCTCACCACTTCCCTCACCGGCCCGCTGCAGGAGCTCGAGCGCGTGGTCCTCGACCGCCGCCCGGAGATCGAGCGCTGGTTCCGCGCGCAGTGGCAGGAGCACCTGGTGCCGTTCTACGCGTCGTGCGACCTGCGCAACAGCGGCTTCAAGCTCGCTCCGGTGGACACGAACCTCTTCCCGGGCGGGTTCAACAACCTCAATCCCGATTTCCTGCCGCTGTGCGTGCACGCCGCGATGTCGGCGGTGCCGCGCATCTGCCCCGACGCGCGCGGCTTCCTCATCGTCCCCGAGAACCACACGCGCAACCTGCACTACCTGCAGAACGTGGCGGTGCTGAAGCGCATCCTCGAAGGCGCGGGCTATTCGGTGCGCATCGGCAGCCTCATCCCCGAGCTGCGCTCGCCGATGGACGTGCAGACCTCGGGCGGCGAGACGCTGCACCTGGAGCCCCTCCAGCGGCACGGCAACCGCGTGGGCCTGGACGGCTTCGATCCCTGCGCGGTGCTGCTCAACAACGACCTTTCCGCGGGCATCCCGGCGATCCTCGCGGGCATCGAGCAGCCCGTGGTGCCGCCGCTCGTGGCCGGCTGGACCACCCGGCGCAAGTCGCACCATTTCCACGTCTACGACCGCATCGCCGAGGACTTCGCGAAGCTGGTCGCGATCGACCCGTGGTTCATCAACCCGTACTTCAGCCAGTGCGGCAAGGTGAACTTCACCGAGAAGGAAGGCGAGGACTGCCTCGCCGCGAACGTGGAGTTCGTGCTCGGCGAGGTGCGCGAGAAGTACGCGCAGTACGGGATCACGGAGGCGCCCTTCGCGATCGTGAAGGCCGACGCGGGCACCTACGGCATGGGGATCATGACGGTGAAGAGCGCCGACGACGTGCGGAACCTCAACCGCAAGACGCGCAACAAGATGGCCGTGATCAAGGAAGGCCAGCCGGTGCACGAGGTGATCATCCAGGAGGGCGTCTACACGTTCGAGAGCGTGGACGGCGCCGTCGCCGAGCCGGTGGTGTACATGATGGACCAGTTCGTCGTGGGCGGCTTCTACCGCGTCCACACCGAGCGCGGCATCGACGAGAACCTCAACTCGCCCGGCGCCCGCTATGCGCCGCTCGCCTTCGAGACCGACTGCCACACGCCGGATTGCGGGGGCAAGCCCGGCGATCCGCCGAACCGCTTCTATACGTACGGCGTGGTGGCGCGCCTCGCCGCGCTGGCGGCCGCGATCGAGATCGAGGAGCTGGTCGCCTCCGTGAGCGCGCCGCAGGCGAGGGCCGCGAACGCATGAGGTTCGCGTTCGTCGTCGATCCCCTCGAGGAGCTCAAGCCGTACAAGGATTCCTCCATCGCGATGATGCGCGAGGCGGCGCGGCGCGGGCACGAGGTGCACGCGCTCGAGGCGGGCTCGATGTACGTGAGCGAGGCGTCGGTCGCGGCGCCCGTTCGCCACCTCTCGATCCACGCCGAGGACCATCCCTGGCATCGCGTGCTCGACGAGCGCGAGGCGGCGCTCGCGAGCTTCGACGTGGTGATGATGCGCAAGGACCCGCCGTTCGACCAGGAGTACTACTACGCGACGCTGCTCCTCGAGCGCGCGCAGTCGCAGGGCGCGCGGGTGGTGAACGACCCGCGGGCGCTGCGCGACTGGAACGAGAAGCTCGCGATCCTGCGCTTCCCGCAGCTCACGCCGCCCACGCTCGTCGCCTCCGACATGGCGCGCGTGCAGGGCTTCATCGACGCGCAACGCGACGTGGTCGTGAAGAAGCTCGACGGAATGGGCGGGGCGATGATCTTCCGCGTCGGCGCGGCCGATCCGAACCGCAACGTGATCGTGGAGACCATCACCGACTTCGGCCGCCGCACCGTGATGGCGCAGCGCTACGTCCCCGAGATCGTGGACGGCGACAAGCGCGTGCTGGTGATCGCCGGGCGTCCGTTCTCCCATTGCCTCGCGCGCATCCCGAAATCCGGCGAGACGCGCGGCAACCTCGCCGCCGGCGGCACGGGCGTCGCCCGTCCCATCACCGCGAGGGACCGCGAGATCGCCGAGGCCGTGGGGCCGGAGCTCGCGCGGGCGGGAATCGTCTTCGCCGGCCTCGACGTGATCGGCGACCGGCTCACCGAGATCAACGTGACGAGCCCGACCTGCATCGTGGAGATCGCGCAGCAAACCGGCGAGAATGCCGCGCGCGCGCTGATGGACGCCCTCGGCGCCTGAGCGCTAGAACATGCTGACGCGGTCGAAATCCGCGCCGTGCTCCAGCACCTCGTAGACCGTCGATTCCTTCGGCGCGCCTTCCCACACCTCGATCCCGCGCCCGCGGACCGCCATCGACGCGGGGACCACGAGCGAGGCGGGCACCTGCAGGCGCTCGAGCGCCGGCAGCCGCAAGGCCTGGGTCCAGTGCGCGTTGCTGCGGTTGCGCGCGTCGCCGGCGCGCACGGCGATCGGCTCGGGCTTCCCGGGGAAGAGCGCCACGGTCGCGACGATGCGGCCGTCGGTCTCCTGCACCAGGGCGCGGATCACGCCGAGGAAGAACGTGCCGGTCTCGCCCAGCCGCACGCCCACGAGCCGGCCGATCGCCACGCCCTTCGACGCGGTCGGCGGGCGCTGCAGCCTCCACGTGCCGGGCATCTCCTCGACCACGCCCCACGGCTCGACGCTGAAGTTGTGCTCGGCGAGCATGCGGCTCTGCGTGCGCTCGGTGACGCGGCCGAAGACCTCGATGTCCTGCTTCTCCTCGCGCGTGAGCTCGCGGCTCTTGTCGGGCTGCTCGAAGAGCTTGCCGCCGCTCGCGAAGAAATGGACCTCGGGGAGCGTGAACACGAGCCCCGCGATCTTGAGCTCGGAGGCCTTGCCCGGCGGACGGGGCGGCGCGCCCTCGCACCACAGCTTGTGCAACCGCTTGAGCTGCGCCGCGAGGTCGAGCCCCGCCGACTGCGCGGGCAGGCCCAGCTTCGCGGGATCCTCGTCGGACTGCAGCGCCTGGATGCGCTTGCGCAGGCTCCGGGACACCTGGTCCACGTCGAACGCGCGGTGTACGGGCTTGAGCTCGGCTCGCGGCAGCGGCCGCGCGCCGATCGAGGACGAGAGGTCCGCCACGAGCGGCAGCAGCTCCAGCGCGGGCGCCTCCTCGGCGCGCATGACGCGCACCTTGCGCAGCCATTGCTTGAGGAGCGCCTCGGCGAAGTCGATCTGCGCCCCGGTCATCTCCGAGAGGTAGGCGGCCTGCAGGAGCACCACCTGCACGTAGGCGTCGGCCACGCTCGAGCTGCCGTCCTGGTCGCCCTCGAGGGAATCCTTGACGCGCTCCTCGGCGAACCCCGCGGCCTCGGCCTCGCCGTACAGCGCGTGCAGGCGCCGCCAGATCTCGGGGTCGAAGCGCCGGTAGACGATCGCGTGGAACAGCATGAGCGTGCCGATGCTGCGCGCCACGCGCTGCGCGATGAGCGCGCGGTGCGGGGCGAGCTCGGAGCTCGCGGCTTCCGCGAGCGAGCGGCGGTAGCCTTCCTCCATGGCGGCGAGGAGCGCGGCGCCCGTCGTCCAGGCGGCGCTGTCGTTGGGCGAAAGCGGCAGCGACTTGCCGAAATAGCGCGAGCGCTGCTCGCCCTGCAGGAAGGCGACCTTGTCGCGCAGCAGCTCCATGCATTTCAGCCGCTCGAGGGGCGCGAAGGCGGCCGCATTGAGCGCGCGCACCGTCTCGAGCACCAGCGACTGCGCCTGCGGGATGTTGGTGAGCGGGAGGGCGTTCAGCCACTCCTTGCAGCCTCGCGCGTCGGCGAAACCGGGAGCGCCTTCCGCCTGCGCGGCGGGCGTCATGGTCATGGGGCGAGCCGGGCGAGGCGGGCGCGCACCGCCTGCGCGAGATCGGACGCCCGCGCGGCACGCTCGGCCGGCACCGGCGCCTCGCGCAAGGGCGCGCACCAGACGGGGGAAGGGAAGTGCGCGTCGTCGCGGAAACGGGGCACCACGTGCCAATGCACGTGCGGCACCAAGTTGCCGAGGCTCGCCACGTTCACCTTGTCAGGCCGCATCGTCTCGCGCACCGCTTCCTCCACCGCGAAGACCACCGCCACGAGCCTCGCACGCTCCGCCGGCTCCAGGTCCGTCGTCTCGCGCACGTGCCGCGCGAGGATCACGCGGCAGTAGCCCGGGTAGCGCGGCTCGTCGACCAGCACCACCCGGCAAAGGTCATTCTGCCAGAGGACGGCGCCTCCGGAAGCCCCGCAAAGCTCGCATTCCGCGCTCAAAACGGCTGCCTCGTGATGGCCTTCGACTGCGTCACGCCGTCGATCGTGTACGTCATGACCGCGTGCGACAGGTCGGTGAAAGCAAACGTCACGGTGCCGACCGGCTGGATCGAGAAGGCGGCCGGGTCGTACGCCGGCCCGAGCCATGGCGGCCCGTGCGTGCGATAGGCGGTGCCGGTGAAGGTGCTGGCGTTCGCCCACTGGCCGCCGGGAACCACGTACCAGACGGTCTTCCCGGCGGCGTCGTACGTGTACCAGACGGCGAAGAGCGTGCGGTACTGCTGGTTGATCGCCACGCCCCAGCCGTTCTGCGCGCCGCCGCCCCACCACAGGTCGCCGTAGGGGGCGACGGGCGTGGAATCGGCCACGCCGAACGGCTGGCGCACGATGGACTTGGTGCCGGAAACGCCGTTGATCTGGTATGTCAGGGTCGCGCTGCCGAGGCTCGTGAAGTGCAGCGTCGCGGAGCCGACCGGCGCGCCCACCGCGAAGCGGCTCGCGTCGTACGCACCGAACCAGGTGCCCGTGGGGATGTAGAGCGGCCCGCTGAAGTCCGTGAAGGCCGCGTTCCACGAGCCGCCGGGCATCACGACCCAGGTGGGCGATCCATTCGCGTCGTACACGTACATCGCCGCGAAGATCATCGCGCCGTGCTGCGTGATGCTCATGCCCCAGCCGTTCTCGCCGGGGCCGGCCCACCAGAGGTCCTGGTAGTCGGCGGGGCCGCCGGTCGCGACCGCGACCTTGTACATCCCGCGGCCGTAGGTCGCCGCGCCGAGCGTCGCATCGTCGATCCAGAAGAGCTCGCGCACGCGGATGTTCGCCGGACCCTGGTTGGTCGTCGACCACGTGGCGCCGCCGTCCTGGCTCGCGAAGACGCCGACCGAGGTCGCCGCGTAGAGCCAGGCGGGATTGCGCGGATGGATCTTCACGTCGAAGACCGGCGCGGCGGGCAGGTTCCCGGTGATCGAGCGCCACGTCGCGCCCCCGTCGAGCGTCTGCCAGAGGTTGCCCGGCACGAACCCCGTGAACGCCACGATCACGCGGCCGGGATTCGCCGGATCGATGGTGATGCGCTGCACGCGGCGCGCGGGAAGCGCCGCCGCGCCGACGCGCGTCCAGCCCGGTGTGAAGGCGAGCGAGTTGGCGCTGCGGTAGAGCTCGCCGTTGTTGTGCCCGACCCACGCCACGTTGCCGTTGCCCGGCTGCACCGCGATCGCGTTGATGTAGTTCTCGCTCGCCGTGGAGGGCGGCTTGATCGCGCGCCATGCGGGCGTGCCCTTGGCGCTCCCGGTCGCCCACAGCGAGCTCGCGCCGGCGAGCATCCGGTTCGCATCGTTCGGGTCGAGGGCGAACGGCGCGATGAAGTTGGCCTTCTTGGTCGCGCCCGAGCCGCAATAGTCGTTGCCGCCGTCGTCCGGCATCGCCTCGGTGATCCCGCTGCAGAAATACTGCGCGGTGAGCCCGCCGTCCAGCGAGCGGTGGAGCGCGAGGTAGACGTACTCGCCGTACACGGTGCGGTCGGACGCCGGATCGATCGCGACGAAGCCGCCGTCGCCGCCGCGGTAGATGCGCCAGGCGCCGTCCGCGAGCACCAGCGTGCCGTTGTCCTGCGTGCCGCCGAAGATGCGGCCGCCGGCCGCCGTGCGCCCCGCCCCGCTGTAGAACTGGGTGACCGCGAGGCCGTTGTCGCGATTCAGCCAGCCGGTGCCGCCGGTGCCGCCCGAGATCCCGTACACGTTGGGCGCCTCGTACACGCCGCCGTCGTTGCCGTCGAACAGCACCGGGCGCGACGGGCCGAAGTCGGGCGGGGAAACGAGCGCATGGTGGTCGCCGTGCGGCGAGGCGGGCGCGTAGCGCCAGTCGCTCACCTTGTTGAAGGTAGCGCCGCCGTCGCGCGATTCGTAGATGTCGAGCCCCGCGACGAGGACGTGCGAGGCGTCGGTGGGATCGACCCAGATCGCGTTGTCGTAGTCGCCCTGGGAGCCGAGGTGTCCCGGATTGGCGAGCTGCTGCCAGGTCGCGCCCGAATCGGCCGAGGACCAGACCTCCCCGCTCTCGTTGTCGACCGATGCGTAGACGAGCCCCGGCTGCGTGCGCGCGAAGGCGATCTCGGCGCGCGCGGTGTGCTCGCGGCCGGAGGGCGCGGCCACCAGCGGCGCGGTGCGCGCCCACGTGAGGCCGGCGTCGCGCGAATAGAGAATGGTGCCGTCGTCGAGGCCCGCCACCACGCTCTGCGGATTGGACGGGTCGAACTCGACGTCGAGCGCCTTCGCGGTGGAGACGCGCGTCCACGTCGCGCCCGCGTCCGTCGAGCGGTAGATCCCGCCGCTCGCCAGGCTGAAATTGGTGACCCCCGCGAGAACGATCGAGGAGCGCGCCGGATCGATCGCGAGGCGGTTCACGAAGCGCCAGTCCGCGTTCGCGTCGGGATTCGTGGCGGCGAGGTACTGCCAGGTATTGCCGCCGTCCACGGACTTGAACACGCCCACGCCCACGAGACCCGCGCTCGCTTCGCCCGTTCCCGCGTACACGGTGGACGGGTTCCTCGGGTCGAAGGCGAGCGCGGAGATCGAAAGGTTGGGCAGGAAGTCGTTGTTGGCGCTCCACGTCGCCCCGTCGTCGGGCGAGATCCAGAGACCCCCGGAGCCGGTCCCCGCGAGCAGCCGATGCGGATTGCGCGGATCGACGGCGAGCGCGCGCACGCGCCCGCCCACGTTCGAAGGGCCGAGCGCCTGCCATTGCCCGGGCTGCATGCCCGCCGATTTCTCGAGGGAGGACGGGGCAGCCGGCGCCACCAGCGCCTTGCGCTGCTCCTGCGCGCGCAGGAGCTGCCACACGCGCGGCGGCCCTTCCTCGTCCGCCTCGGTCTCGAGGTTGTAGCGGATCGAGACCGGCGTCCCGCGATCGCCCTCGCCGCGTTCCCCGTCCTCGTCCGCATCGCGCGCGAGGTCCGACGCCGCCATGGGATAGCCCGCCGCCGGCGGGGCCGGAACGGCCGCGTGGCGAGGGGCGACCCCGGCGCAGCCTGCTGCGAGGAGCAGCGCGGCGAGCGTCGGGAAAAGGCAACGCGCGAGGTTCATCGGACGGGGCATTTCGGGGGGATGGGAATTCTGGGCGAGGGCCCCGGGGCGCGCAACCGGCGCGGCCGGCTCAGAGCAGCACGCGCTCGATGCCGCCGTGGCGCGCGCGATGCACGAAGTCCTCCATCCACGTCGGACCGAGGAGGTGGCGTGCCATTTCCACCACGATGTATTCGGCGGTCGTGCCGGCATCGTCGTCGAAGCGATGCAGCCCCTGCAGGCAGGAAGGACAGGAAGTCAACACCTTCACCTCGCCGGAAAATCCGTCGGCGCGCGCGCGCTCCGCGCCCCGGCGCATCTCCGCCTCCTTGCGGAAGCGCACCTGCGTCGCGATGTCCGGGCGGCTCGCGGCGAAGGTGCCCGATTCCCCGCAGCAGCGATCGTTGAGCGCCACGTCCTGGCCCATCAGGCGGTTCACCACGGCGAGAGGCTTGTGCGTCTTCATCGGGGTGTGGCAGGGGTCGTGGTACATGTAGCGCACGCCCGTCACCCCTTCGAGCGCCACGCCCTTCTCCATGAGGTATTCGTGGATGTCGAGCAGGCGGCAGCCGGGGAAGATGCGGTCGAACTCGTACTTCTGCAGCTGGTCCATGCACGTGCCGCACGACACGACCACCGTCTTGATGTCGAGGTAGTTCAGCGTGTTCGCGACGCGGTGGAAGAGCACGCGGTTCTTCACCGTGATCTCCTCGCCCTTGTCGGCGCGGCCCGCCGAGGTCTGCGGATAGCCGCAGCACAGGTAGCCGGGCGGCAGCACGCACTGGCTCCCCACGTGGTAGAGCAGCGCCTGGGTGGCGAGGCCCACCTGCCCGAAGAGGCGCTCGGAGCCGCAGCCCGGGAAGTAGAAGACGGCGTCGGAATCGTCGGTCACCTTCGCGGGATCGCGCACGATCGGGACGATCGCCGGATCCTCGACGTCGAGGAGGGCGCGCGCGGTCTTCTTCGGCAGCCCTCCCGGCATCGGCTTGTTGATGAAGTGGATCACCTGCGCCGCGACCTTCGGCCGGCCGTGGGTCTCGGGCGGGTGGCGCACCTGGTTCTGCACCACCGGCAGCCGCCCCCAGAGCTTGTTCGCGATGCGCTGCGCCCGGTAGCCGATGTCGATGAGCCCCGCCTTGATGAGCTTGATGCGCGCGGGGTCGGTCGCGTTGAGGAACTGGAGCGAGGCCCACGTCCCGGGGTTGAAGCGGCGCTTGCGCAACCGCGCGAGCAGGTTCCTCATCGCGATGGAGACGTCGCCGAAGTCGATGTCCACCGGGCAGGGCGAGACGCACTTGTGGCACACCGTGCAGTGGTCGGCGACGTCGCCGTACTCCTCGAAGTGGCGGATGCTCACGCCGCGGCGCGTCTGCTCCTCGTAGAGGAACGCCTCGGTGAGGAGCGAGGTGGCGAGGATCTTGTTGCGCGGGCTGTAGAGCAGGTTCGCGCGCGGCACGTGGGTCGCGCACACCGGCTTGCACTTGCCGCAGCGCAGGCAGTCCTTGAACATGTCGGCGATCGCGCCGATCTCGTTCTGCTCGAGGATCAGCGACTCGTGGCCGATGAGCGCGAAGGAAGGCGTGTACGCGTCGGAGAGGTCCGCGGCGCGCGAGAGCTTGCCGCGGTTGAAGCGGCCCTCCGGATCCACGCGCCGCTTGTACGCCGCGAAGGCCTCGATCTCCGCGGGCTCGAGGTACTCGATCTTGGTGATGCCGATGCCGTGCTCGCCCGAGACCACGCCGCCGAGGCTCTTCGCGAAGCGCATGATGCGCGCCACCGCCTGGTTCGCCTCGTGCAGCATCGCGTAGTCGTCGGAGTTCACCGGGATGTTGGTGTGCACGTTGCCGTCGCCGGCGTGCATGTGCAGCGCCACGAAGACGCGCGAGCGCAGCACCTGCGCGTGCACCGCCTCGGCCCCGGCGAGCACCGGG
>DATIVM010000413.1:0-3278 GCA_035465975.1 Usitatibacter sp. | reverse complement strand
CCGACGCGATGCTCGCCGAGCGCGAGAAGGGGGGCGGCCGTGGGTAGGCCCGGGAAGCGCGCGCGCCCGGAACCGGACGGCCTCGGCGCCGGCGAGCGGTGGATGGTCGCCCGCCGCGACGGCGCCGTCGCCCTCTGCATCGCGGGCCCGCCGGGGCGCCGCGTGAAGATCGCGGACTTCGGGATCGCCGTGAACGGGGTCGCCTGGGAGCGCGCCGACTTCGCGGCCCAGGCGCCGCGCATGTACGAGGCGCTGCTCGACCTCATCTCGTCGGCCCGGGAGGCGGGCTCGATCGTCGAGCAGGACGGCCGGCCCCGCGGGGACAACCACGGCCCGGGCTGCGGCTGCGGGATCTGCGACGGCCTCGTAGCGCTCGCGTTCGCGGAGGGCAGTAGCCGCTGCATCGTCTGCGGCTGCACCCAGGACGACGCATGCATCGGTGCGCTCGGCGAGGGCTGCGCCTGGGCGGACCGTGAGCACCTCATCTGCACGGCGCATCCGCGGGACGTCATCAGGCGCGCGCAGCGCTTCCTCGCAGGCCCTCACCGAAAGGAGAACCGCACGTGAAGCCGACCGGCGAGTATCAGGAGAAGCTCACCCGCGACCTCATCCGCGAGGAGCGGAAGATCGCGAAGCTCAAGCAGGAGCTGAAGGACTCCTCGAGGGCCGCGCGCGAGGACATCGCCGACCACGAGGCGGCGCGCGACCGCCTCCTCGACCTGCTCGAGGGCCGCGAGCACGAGCAGGACGAGCTCCCGCTCGAGGACGGCGCGTCGGTGAAGCCGCGCGTGCGTGGGCCGGGCCTCTCCGTCGCCCTCTCCGAGGCCGGCGCGCACATCCCCGCCGG
This sequence comes from Usitatibacter sp., assembly GCA_035465975.1. Lineage (GTDB taxonomy): Bacteria > Pseudomonadota > Gammaproteobacteria > Burkholderiales > Usitatibacteraceae > Usitatibacter. Next base: position 2,431 of record DATIVM010000413.1, on the reverse strand, counting down.
CGAGGTGAAGGAGGCGAAGGCGGAGCTCGCGCGGCGGGGCAAGCGCGGGAAGGCGGCGGAGGCCCCATGACGGCGCTCCTCATCATCGCCGGCGCCTGGGCAGCGCTGTCGATCGCCTTCGCGGCCGGATGGGCGATCCGCGGCGTGCTCGGGCGGGGGTTCTGACGTGCCCGCGACGCTCTCGCCGCGCGCCGGGTTCGACTGGCTCCTCATCCGCTGGGGCGGGCCCGAGGAGCTTCGCACCGAGGTCTGTTCCTACGTGCCCTGCGGGAAGCCGCTCGGCGAGGACGAGATCCCGCTCTCGCTCTTCCGCGACGACGGGAGCGTCGCGGAGTTCTGCGAGGACTGCCAGCGCAAGTGGTGGGGCGCCGAGATCTTCAAGGATGAGCCGGAGGTCGGCTGATGTCGTTCACGTGCCGAAGCTGCAGTGCACCGATCATCTTTGCGATCACGAAGAACGACAGGCGCATCCCGCTCGACCCCGAGCCCGTCGCCGACGGGAATATCCTCGTCACGAACGGCCTCGACGCGAGCGGCAAGCCGGCCAAGTTCGCGGAGCAGGTCGACCGCGCGATCCAGCCGCCAGGGAAGGCGCTGTACCGCTCCCACTTCGCGAGCTGCGACAAGCCGGAGGCCTTCCGGAAGCGCGGGCCGAAGGGAGGGGTGCATGTCCCTTAGATCGCGCCGCCCCATCGCGGAGCGTTTCTGGAAGAAGGTCGACAAGAACGGGCCGATCGAGCCCGGCATGTCGACGCGTTGTTGGCTCTGGACCGCGTCACGTGATCGTGACGGCTACGGGTTCTTCTATCTGCCGCGCGGCTCGGCGAGATTGCTCCGCGCCCACCGCGTTGCCTATGAACTCGTCGTCGGGCCGATTCCGGATGGGCTGACGCTGGATCATCTCTGCCGAGCCCCGGCGTGCGTGAATCCGGCGCACCTCGATCCCTGCACGATGGGTGAGAACGTGAGGCGGTCTCCGCTCGCGATCTTCAACGCGAGGGCGGAGCAGACGCACTGTACTCGCGGACATCCATTCGACGAGAAGAATACCGGCATCCACAGCGGCCGGCGGATGTGCCGTGCCTGTCGGAACCTGATGCGCCGCAGTCTGCGCGCACGGAGGGCCGTCTGATGTCCCGTGACGTGAAGCCGCCGACGATCGACGACGTCCTCCGCGAACTCGCGAAGGCGAAGCCGGACGAGGCAGCGATGCGCGCGTACTTCCTAGGCCGCCTCGATGGCACCCTCATCCTCGTCGCCCGCAAGGCGCGCGTCGCGTGGGCGAGCGGCGACGTGACGGTGATGACCGAGGCGCTCGCCGCGCTCACCGTGGCCGAGGACGCCGCCGGTGTCGACCTCACCACGCCCACCGAGGAGGACCTGCTGTGACGGATCGTGGCACGCTGGAGATCCTCGCCGAGGAGTCCGCGCGGCGCATCGCGGACGAGCTGAAGCGGTCACTCCCGCCGGGTACTGGGTTCGCCGTGCTCGTCTTCGACATCGGCATGCGCGGGAACCTCGCGTACGTCTCGAATGCCGAGCGCGCCTCGATGCTGGAAGCGATGCGCGAGTTCATCGCGAAGGCGGAGCGCGGCGGCGTGCCGAGCGTTTTCGGGAGGCCGAGGACATGAGCCCCGCCCTCGCCCGCATCCTGCAGGCCGCCGCGGACCGAGCGGTGCGGCGGATCGTGAAGCTGGCCTTGGCGCAGCCGCCCTCGCGCCCGGGCCCGAAGTCGCGTGCGCGTCGGGGGCGGCCGGCGCGCGCGGTCCCGCCCGGGGTCAGCGGGGGGGGGGGCTCGGTGCAGGTGAAGCGGATCACGGTGGCGCAGGCGGAGCCGGGCCGGAGGCTCCCGCCGTGGTGAGCGAGTTCCGGCCATGCAGCGAACGGTGCCCGGGGTGCGGCTACCTCGACGGGCATCACCCGACGTGCAGGAGGAGCTGACCGATGGCGTGCAACTGCGAGAAGTGCCAGGCAGCGGAGAAGCTCGCGACGAACATCACCCCGGAGGTCGAGCAGCTCCTGGAACAGCTCGCCGCGTTCACCGCGGCGAAGCTGCAGGATGCACTTCCGGAGAAAGTCGCCGGCGGCCTGCCGACTGCGCTCACGCAGATCATCGGCGCTGCCGGCATCGTCGCCCTCGCGGAGTCCTTCAACAGGACGTTGCCCCGCGAGCGCATGGAGCTCGTGGCGCGGCTCGCCCTCCGGATCCTAGCGACATCGGACCGTCTCAAGGCGGAGCACGAGAAGCGTGCCGCGGGAATCGGCGGGGTTCTCGAAGCCGCTCTCCGTGGCGCAGGCATCCCGGCGCACGTCGAAACGATCACGCCGCCGCCGAACAAGGACTGAGCGTGGAGCTGTGCCGTGACCCGCTTCACCCTCCTGCGCGCGTTCGAGAAGGTGGGCGTCCACCACGCCTTCCTCGAGGACTGCC
>DATIVM010000412.1:0-10349 GCA_035465975.1 Usitatibacter sp. | reverse complement strand
CGATCACGCGCGCGGTGATCGCGCTCGCGCACAGCCTCAAGATGACGGTGGTCGCGGAGGGCGTGGAGGACCAGCAGCAGTTCGACCTGCTGCGCGACCAGGGCTGCGACGAGTTCCAGGGCTACTACTGCCGGCCGCCGCTTCCCGAAGTCGAGCTGATGCGCTTCCTGTCCGACGAGCACGGCGGGCAGCGGCTCGGCCGCCTTCCCGAGCGCGCGGCCTAGCGGCGAGCCCGGTGCGGCCCGCGGCCGCGAGCCGGCGGCTTACTGCGCGGCCATCGCGCGCATCGCGTAGGGCGCTTTGCTCTCGAGGAGTGCGAGGCCGCGCATCGCGTGCGCGTCGATCAGGCATTGGTCGTGGTCATAGCCCCTGAGCGAGGCGCAGCGCGCCCGTGCCGCCTGGTAGCGCACGTCGATCCGCGCGCGCTGAGCCTCGCGCGCCGCCTCGGGCGTGCGCCGGTAGCGCGCTTCCAGCTCCGCGGCGCGAAGCCCCGCGTCCGCATGCGCCACGCCTTCGCAGGTTTCGCGCTCCGCGGCGCGCCGCGCGGCGCAGGCGGCGAGCGCCCACGCGCGCGACGAATCGATGCGCGCCAGCGCGAGGAGATACTGGGAGCGCGTCATCGCGGCGGCGGGCGGTTTGCCCGTGGCACCAAGGCCGATCGCGGCCGCGCTCGTGATGAGGGTGGCGGTGAAGAGGGCCACCAGGGTCGCTCGGTTCATGCGTCCTCCGGAAGGTGGGGCGGCGCGAGTGGGGGCCGGGCCGCCGGAGTGCGACCAGATTGGAGGACGGCGTGAAGGGGGTCTGTAAGCGGAGAAACAAAACACCCCTTCCGACGCCGCTGATTAGCGCGTCGGAAGAGTCCTACATCGCGCGTCGGTCAGGTGCAGCCGCGCAGGAGGTAGATGAGGAACAGCACCGGGATCGGTACTCCGATCAGCCACAGCAGGATGTAGCCGACGCGGCCTTCCTGCGCCGAGGGCAGCTTCCTGAAATCGGGGAGTCGCATCGCAAGCCTCCGGTAAGAGATGGGCTAGTGCCATCTTCCCGGCAGGCCGCTCGCGCGGGCAGCGAGCCGGCTCCGATTCCGTTGTAGGAAGCGGGCGCGGCGCGCGGTGGGCGCAGCTTCAATCCATGTGCAGGCCGCCGTTCACGTCGAGGATCTCGCCGGTGACGAAGCCGGCGAGGGGCGAGGCGAGGAAGCGCACCGCGTGCGCGAACTCCTCGGGCTCGCAGAAGCGGCCCACCGGGATCTGCGCGAGGATCTGCCGGCGCTGGGCCTCGGTCATCTGGTCGGTGAGCGCGGGCGACTTCACGTACGCGGGCGCGATGCCGTTCACCGTCACGCCGTGCAACGCGACCTCGCGCGCGAGCGTGATGGTGAGGGAGGCGAGGGCGCCCTTCGAGGTCGCGTACGCGGTGCCCGAGTCGGCGCCGCCCGTCTTGGCCGCGAGCGAGGTGACGTTCACGATGCGTCCCCAGCCGCGCTTCTTCATCCCCGGGATCACCTCGCGCGCCCAGTGGAACGCGCCGTCGAGGTTCACCGAGAGCACGCGGCGCCACTCGAGGTCCGCGGTCGATTCCAGCTTCTCGACCGAGCCCATGCTCGCCGCGTTCACGAGGATGTCCACGGGCCCGAGCAGCTTCTCGACGCGCCGGTTCGCCTCCTTCACCGCGCCCGGCTCGCTCACGTCGCAGGCGATCGCCACGGCGTTGCCGCGCAGGAAGCGGATCATGCTGTCCATGCGCATCGCGTCCACGTCGACGAGCGCCACCTGCGCGCGGTCCTCGAGGAGGGCGCGCACCGCCGCGAAGCCGAGGGTCCCCGCGGCTCCCGTCACCACCGCCGTCTTTCCGTTGAGAGGCATCGTCCGATCGTTCCGTCGCTTGGCGCGCCATCACATACTATCGGAGATCATGGCCGGCCGTCCCACCGCCGAGCTCCGCTTCTACGAGGAGCTCAACGATTTCCTGCCCGAGGAGCGCCGCAAACGGCCCGTCGCGGTGGAGGTGGACCGCGCCCGCTCGGTGAAGGACGCCATCGAGTCGCTCGGCGTGCCGCACACGGAGGTGGACCTGGTGCTCGTCGACGGGCGCTCGGTGGATTTCGGCCACACGCTGCGGGGCGGCGAGCGCGTGGCGGTATATCCCATGTTCGAGGCGCTCGACATCTCGCCGCTCGTGCGCCTGCGCCCGCGAGCGCTTCGCGAGCCGCGCTTCGTCGCCGACACGCACCTCGGCAAGCTCGCGCGGCACCTGCGCATGGCCGGCTTCGACACGCTCTACGGCAACGACTGGGAGGACGAGCGCATCGTCGCCGTCTCGCGCGCCGAGCGGCGCACCATCCTCACGCGCGATCGCGCGATGCTCCGCCGCCGGGAGGTGGAGCGCGGATATTGCGTGCGCGCCGTGGAGAGCGAGGCGCAGCTCGCCGAGGTGGTCGGGCGCCTGCAGCTCGAGGGCCTCATCGCGCCGTTCACGCGCTGCCGCGAGTGCAACACGCTCCTCGAGGAGGTGCCGCGCGAGGCGGTGACCGACCGCGTGCCGGAGAAGGTGCGCGGGCTCTACACGCGCTTCAAGCGCTGCCCCACGTGCGCCCGCATGTACTGGGAAGGCAGCCACTACGACCGGATGAAGGGCGTGATCGCGCGGTTGCGGACGTAACGGCCGGCACCCCGGAAATGCCGAATAGTCGCGTTGCGCCCGGGTGGGGCGAGGGGCAGAATGACCGCGTTGCACGGGGAAAAATAAGAAGGGAGGCTCCCATGGCATGGCGTGGCGCACTCGCGCGTTGCTTCGCGATCCTTTTGCTCGGCCTGTCGGGCGCGGTTGGCGCGCAGACATCCGGCGGCGCCCTCGTCGGCGTCGCGGGAACCGATCTCGCGACCGGCGAGCTCTTCTTCGAATGCAGCGGCTCGCCCACTTGCACCGGCGAATTCGTCGTCGTGTCGCAGGACTCGGGCTGCTCCAATCCCGTCAGCGTCGCGGGCACCATCCAGCTCACGGCGCCCGATCTCTCGGTCGCGGGACCGGTGAGCGGAAGCGGCACGCTGACCGCCGACTGGAGCTCCCAGCACAATGCCGACGGTACGTGCACACCGGTTGCGGGCAGCACGAGGAGCCAGCCGCTCACGTTCAGCGGCACCTCGGACGGCGTCATGGCGAGCGTCACGTACACGGTGACGGACACCGACGGCAGCGTGCATACCGCGGCGGGAACGCTCTTCAACGCTTCGGTGGCATACGGCAACGCGCAGGTGAGCGGCTCGGTGAGCGCGGGCACGCCGGGCGGCGGCCACGTGGCGATCACCTTCACGTGCGTCGGCTCGCCGTTCTGCACCGGCTCCTACAGCGGAAGCATTCAGGACAGCGGCTGCAGCAATGCCTTCCCCCTTTCCGGCACGATCACCCTCACGGGCTTCGATCTGTCGGGCGGCAGCCTCGGCGGCTCGGTGGTCCTGCAGAACGCCGACACGCACGACCAGCAGAATGCCGACGGCACCTGCACGCTGAGCTCGTTGACCGATGTCTCCGCCTCGTACGCCGGGACCTTCAACGGCAGCAGCGGAACCCTCACGGTCACCGGCACGGACGATCACGGCAACCCGTTCCAGATCCCGGGCACCTTCTCCGCGAGCGGCATCGGGAACACGCCGCCGCCGAGTTCGCCGCCGCCGTTCCAGATCACCGTCAACCCGAACATCACGCCCACCACGGCGAGCGCCACCGCGCAGATCCAGCCGCCCGCCGCCGACGTGGGCAAGACGGTGAGCATTTACGTGTTCGCCTTCGCCCCGCGCAGCATCGTGAAGTCCGCGCTCCTCGCGAAGGACGACACGAGCGGTTGCGCGCTCGCGCAGTACGATCCATCGACCGGGCAGCTGCGCGCCGCCTCCGCCTCCAGCCTCGTGCCGGCGCTCACCGGCACGCTCTCCGCGCAGGGGCAATCGGTGACGATCCTCAACAACGCCTCGACGCCGGCGGTCGCGGGCGCGACGTTCTTCGTGGGCTACGGCGCCGACGCCGCGACGATGATCAGCAACGGCATCAACGCGAGCGCGGTGCAGATCCCCGGCTCGCAGCAGTGCCCGAGCATCTTCCCGAAGACGCCGGGCGCGCTGAGCGGCCTTTGGTGGGCCGGCGATCTGGAATCGGGCTGGGGCATCGACTTCACCCAGCGCGAGGATCACGTGTTCGCCGCGTTCTACACGTATGACGACGCGGGCCAGCCGAAATGGTACTTCGCCTCCGATTGCCGGATGCCCGCCTCCGGGCTCGAGAGCGGTCGGTGCGCGGGCGATCTGTACGAGGTGACCGCCTCCCCGCTCTTCGGGATCGCGCCGAGCGGCTCGCACAACCCGCTCTCGCAGGCGGGAACGCTGCAGGTCGATTTCGCCGATCCCTCCCGCGCGACGATGAGCTACACGGTCGGCGGCGTTTCGCGCGCGATGCCGATCCAGCGGCAGGTGTTCGCGTCGGGGTCGACCCCTCCCACGGTCGACTACACCGACCTGTGGTGGAACGCTGCCCAGTCGGGCTGGGGCATCGCGATCAGCCACCAGTACAACATCATGTTCCTCGCCTGGTTCGCCTACGACGCGAGCGGCAAGCCGGTGTGGTATGTCGCCAGCAAATGCGACGTCGTCGCGAGCGGCAATGGCTGCAGCGGCCCCCTCTACCGGGTGACGGGGCCGCCGTTCGCTCCGACCTTCGACGCCGCGCAGGTGCACCCCACGCCGGTGGGGAGCGTCGGCGTGACCTTCACCGATCCGAACAACGGGACCATCAACTACACGGTCAACGGGGCGACGGCGAGCAAGGCCATCACGCGCCAGGTGTTCTGAGAGCGAGAAGGACAAGGCGATGTTGAAGCTTTCGGCGATCGCGGCGCTGGCCGCTTGGGCTGCGCTCGCTGCAGGGAGCGCCTTGGGCGCGCTTGCGCAGCGCGCGGAGATCGTCGGCCTCCAGGGCCAGGGCGAGTACCGCCCGCAGAGCCGGCTCGACTGGTCGCCGGCCCGCGTGAGGCAGCCGCTCTACGCCGCCGACTTCGTGCGCACGCTGGGCTTGAGCCGCATGGAGATCCGCTTCTGGAACGGGGTGACCCAGACCCTCGACCACGACGGGCAGATGCAGGTGCTCGACGAGAAGGCGGCGCGCGACGCGAAATGCACCGTGATGCAGGCGCGCTCGAGGAGCTGGGGCGTGGCGCGCACGCCGCCCGAAGGCTTCTCCGTGTGCACGCCGTCGGCGACCGCCGCGATCCGGGGCACCGAGTGGGAGATCGCGGTCGCGGACGACGGCAGCGCCACGCTCTCGGTCTTCAACGGCGAGGTGCGCTTCTACAACGAGCACGGCGAGGTGCTCGTGCACCCGAACGAGCAGGCGCGCGCCGAGGTCGGCAAGGCGCCGGTGAAGCTCTTCCTGCGCGTCTCGCGCGACCGGGTGCAGTGGGTGAACGCCTTCGCGGTGGATCCGTCGCGCTACGCCGAATTCCGCGCGAGGCCCGCGCCGGAGCTCGCGGCGATCGGCACGGCGCTTCGCGAGCAGCGGCTCGCCGACGCGTACGGCCGGGTGCTCCGCCTCGCCGCGGCCCCCGACGCGCCCGCCGTCGCCTCGCTCCTGCTCGCCGATTTCGAGACCTACCGCGGGGACCTCGCGGCCGCGCGCCGTGCGGCGGAGGAAGGGTTGCGCCGCCATCCGGACGACGAGCGCTTCGAGGTCTCGCTCGCCCGCACCGCCCTCTATTCGGGCGACGTCGCGGCGGCCTATGCGCACGTGGACTCGGCGCTGGCGCGCCGTCCCGGCTCGGTGGATGCGCTCGTCATGCGCGGCGAGATCGACCGGCGCGAAGGGCATGGCCGCGAGGCGATCGCCGACTACGGCCGCGCGCTCGCGGCGGCGGCTTCCGACGCGCGGCCGTGGTACGGGCGCGGCGTGGTGGAGAGCGAGCGCGAGGAGGTGCGCCCCGCGCGGGCGGACTTGCTGAAGGCGATCGAGATCGATCCTTCCGAAGCGACCTATCGCGCCGAGCTCGGCACGCTGGAGGGCTTCGCGGGCGACCTGAGCGGCGCGCGCGGCACGCTCGAGCGGGCGCTCGCCGCGCAGCCGGACAACTACGTGGCGCTCACGGGCCTGGGCGTGGTCGAGCTGAAGGCGGGCGACGCGGCGGCGGCGATCGCCTCCTTCCAGCGCGCCTCGTCGATCGAGCCGCGCTACGCCCGCGCGCACCTGTACAGCGCCGCGGCCTACTACCAGGAGCGCCGCGACCACGACGCGCTGGTGGAGCTCGCACGCGCGGCGGAGCTCGACCCGAACGATCCGCTGCCGCACCTGCTCATGGCGATGATCCACCTCGACCGCATCGAGCCCGGCGCCGCGGCCACCGAGGCTCGCGCGGCCCTCGCGCGCGTGCCGTTCCTCAAGTCGGTGAACGCGGTGGCGGACAACCAGAAAGGCGTCGCCAACTTCGGCGCGCCGCTCGCCTTCATGGGGCTGGAGGAGTGGGCGCGCAGCACCGCGCACGACTCCTACCTGCCGTTCTGGGGCGCGAGCCACCTCTTCCTCGCCGACCGCTACCCGGGCGAATTCGACCGGCGCTCCGAGCTCATGCAGGGCTTCATCACCGATCCGCTCGCGTTCGGCGCCTCGAACCGCTTCCTCACGCTCTTTCCCGAGCCCGGGCACCACGCCACCCTGTCGCTCAACTACGCGGCGAGCGACGACCTGCGCGTGACCGAGCCGATCCTCACGGTGAACGGCTACGACGCGAGCCGCTTCCCCATCGCGTACCTCGCCGAGGCGATCGACACGCGCGTCGACCCGCGCAACGCGGACATCTCCATCCGCGGCCACAGCTACACGGGCGCGCTCGGCATGCGGCCGGTGCACGAGGTCGGCACCTTCCTGTACGCCAACCGCTTCGACATCGACGCGGACCTCGGGCGCGCCGACGTGCCGGGCGTGTTCCAGCACATCGAAGGCACCGTGACGCGCTTCGACGCGGGGCTGCGCATCGCGCCCGGCCCGCGGTCGAGCCTGTGGATCAAGGCGGGCGGCAGCCGCCAGGATTCGACGCTCGACCAGTCGGCGCTCATCGCGGGCGGCGGCATCGAGGCCGTGCAGCGATCGCACTTCGAATACGATCCGAAGTCCGAGGACGCGGCGCTGCGCCACACGTTCACCGTCGCCGAAGGGGCCGAGGTCGACTGGGGGGTGGAGGCGGCGCGCGTGCGCCAGCCGAGCTTCCTCGGCCGCGACGCGGGGTTCCACTTCCCCGAGGAGACGGTCGCCACGGATTCCGTGGACCAGTCCGCCCGCGACCGTTCCGAGGGCGCGTACGCGTCCGCCCGCCTGACGCGTGGAGACTGGCGGTTCGAGGGCGGTGCGGGCTTGCGCGATTACCGCAAGGACCGCGGCCTCGACTTCGTGATCTCCGGCGCACCCTCGCACCTCGACGAGTCGCTGCGCCGGCGCCGGGGCGAGGCGTTCCTGGGCCTCACCTGGCGGCCGGTGCCGGCCATGGCGCTGCGCGCCGCGTGCCGCCGCTGGCTGCGTCCCGCGGCCCTCGAGACGCTCGCGCCGGTCGCCGTCGCGGGCATGCCGATCGACGACCAGCTGGTGCTCGCCGGCGGCCTCCTCGAACAGTGCCGCGCGCAGTGGGAGTGGACCGCCGCGGACCGCACGTTCCTCGCCGCGCGCGTCGAGCGCAGCCGCGTGGACAACCTCACCTCGCCGCTCGACGGCGTGCAGAACGGCGCGGCGGACATCACCGACCTCGAGCGCCTCAGGAACCGCGTGCTCACGCCGCCGCCGATTCCCGACGAGCTGGAGGACACGCCGGTCTTCGCGGGCGGCGTCGCCCGGCGGGCGACCGCGGCCTTCGAGCGCATCCTCACGCCCCGCATCGGGGTGCGCGCGTACTACACGTACACCGACAGCGAGAACGACGGCCCCTTCGCGACCGGCAAGCGCATCCCCTATCTCCCGCGCCACCAGGCGAACGTCGGCGGCACCTGGGCGCCGGGCGGCCACGCTTTCCTCACCCTGCAGGCCGTATACCGCAGCGAGCGCTTCGCCGACGAGGCGAACACGCAACGACTCGCGCCGGGCTGGGACGCCGAGGCGCGGCTCTTCGTCGAGAGCGCCGACAAGCGCTGGGCGGTGGAGGCCGTGGCCGCGAACCTCCTCAAGAAGGAAGTCTCGGACGTGTTCGGCATCACGGTGAGCTACCGGTACTGAGCATGTTCGAGCGCGCCGCCGCGCTGCCCGCGAAGGTGCTCCTCGCGATCGCGCTCGCCGTCGGCGCGGCGTTCGCCTCGATCGGCTTCACGACGCCGTGGTACGTGCTCGAGCTGAAGGGATTCGACGCCCTCACGCGCGCCACCGCGCCCAACGCCTCGCGCTTCCCCATCACGGTGGTGGCGATCGACGAGGCCTCGTTCGCCCGTGTCGGCCGGCAATGGCCGTGGCCGCGCGCCACGTATGCGCGCCTCATCGACCAGCTCGCGAGATCCGGCGCGCTCGTGATCGCGCTCGACGTGACGATGTCCGAGCCCTCCAACGCGGGACCGGACGACGACCGGGCGCTCGCCGAGGCGATCCGGCGCGCCGGCAATGTCGTGGTGGCATCCGAACGCGTGTACGAGGAGACCGCCGTGTCGCGGCAGTGGCTGCGCGTGGATCCGCTGCCGCAATTCACCGCGGCCGGCGCGCGCAACGGCTACGTGAACGTCGAGCTGGATCCCGATCTCGTGGCGCGCCGCATCCCGTTTGCGGCGGATGCCTTCTGGAAGCGGATCGTCGAGCGGCTGCAGGAGCTGCAGCCCGGGCTCGTGAACGCCGCGCTGCCGCGCCGCGGCGCCATGATCCGCTATGCCGGCGGCGACCACGTGTTCCCGTATGTCTCGTTCTACCAGGTGCTGGACGCGGACAAGTACCTGCCCCCCGACGCGTTCCGCGACCAGATCGTGCTCGTCGGCCGCGACATCAAGGCGAACGTGGACGCGCGCGCCGCGCAGGCGGACCTCTTCGCCACGCCGTTCACCGGCTCGAGCGGGGGCCTCATGCCCGGCGTCGAGCTGCACGCGAACGTCCTGGAGACCGCCTTTCGCGGGGCGGCGGTGAATGCGGCGCCGCCATGGGCCGCGCCCGCGCTGGTGCTCGCGGCGGTCGCGCTCTGCGCGCTAACGTTGCGGCACTGGCGTCCGCTCGTCGGCGCGGCGGCGGCCGTCGCGATCGTGGCCGGCCTCGGCGGCCTCGACGCGGCGCTCTTCCAGAGAGCCGACGTGTGGCTGCCCGTGTTCGCCGCCATGGCGAGCGCGGTCGCGATGTACGTCGCGTGCGGTGCCGTGGCCTACGTCTCCGAGCGCCGGCGCCGCGGCGAGATCCGGCGCGCCTTCTCGCTCTACGTCTCGCCCGAGGTGGTCGACCACGTGATGGCGCATCCCGAGCGCCTCGCGCTCGGCGGCGAGCGGCGCGAGGTGACGATGATGTTCACCGACCTCGAGGGATTCACGACGCTCTCGGAGCGGCTCGACGCGGAGCAGGTGGCGCGGATCCTCAACATGCATTTCACGCGCGCGACCGCCATCGTGAAGCGGCACCGGGGCACGGTGAACCGCTTCATCGGCGACGCGATCATGGCCATGTGGGGCGCGCCGGTCGCCGATCCCGACCAGGCGTACCACGCCTGCATCGCGGCGGTGCAGATGCAGCGCGACATGGAGGCGCTGCGCGCCGAGCTCGCCCTGCGCGGCCTTCCCCCGATCCGCATGCGCATCGGCCTGCATTGCTGCGTGGCCGTGGTCGGCAACCTCGGTTCCAGCGATCGCTTCGACTACACGGCGATCGGCGACGGGGTGAACCTCGCCGCGCGGCTCGAGGGTGTGAACAAGGCCTACCGCACCGGGATCCTTCTCTCCGGCGAGACCGCGCGGCGCGTCGCGGCGAGGATCGCGCTGCGCGAGGTCGACCGCGTCATCGTGAAGGGCAAGACCGAGGCGGTGGCGATCTTCACGCCGTGCGACGACGCGCAGGCCTGCGAGCTCAACGCGCGCGCCATCGCGGCCGAGCGCGAGCGGCGCTGGGACGAGGCCGAGGCATCGTGGCGCGGCGTCCTCGAGCGCCTTCCGGACGACGGCATCGCGCCCGTCCACCTCGACCGGATCGCGGCGGCGCGCATGGCCGCGCCCGGAACCGCGTGGCGCGACGCCGTCGAGCTCGAGAAGCTCTAGGGCGTGCAGTCGAGGTAGATGGCGCGGTGCTCGTTGGCTTCCGCGGTCTTCGCGAGCGAGCCGCGCCACCGTCGCGCCGGTGGCCGGATCGGCCACCTCCAGCGTCACGCCGCCCGCACC
>DATIVM010000411.1:0-4700 GCA_035465975.1 Usitatibacter sp. | reverse complement strand
GGCCGCGGCGAGCTGCCGGTCGTAGGACTCGAACGTGACCTGCACGAGCTGGCTGTTGCGCACCAGCTCCACGTGCAGGTCGCGCCGGAACCGCTGCACGACCGCCTTGAGCACGTCCTCCTCGGTCGGTGCGCGCGCCTCGTCCCGGCCGAGGACCGGGGCGAGCATGGCGGAGAGCACGCCGGGGTGGACCGCCCTCGGGTCGTAGTCCGGATGCGTCGTGAGCTTCAGCCGCTGCACCACCTTGCGCGCGAGCTCCTCGCTCTTGAGGATCTCCACCTGCGTCTGGAAATACTCGCGCTGGATGAGGCCCTGGCTGTAGATCTCCTCGATCGAGACCACGCGCGATTTCCCCTGCTCGATGAGGAGCGTCGCCATGCCGCGGTAGGTGGGCCGCACGTTCATCACGACGAGCGTCGCGAGGATCGCCACGGCGAGCGTGAGCCCGAGGATGCTCCAGCGGCGCTTCGCGATGGCGCGCCAGTACTCGACGATCTCCGGCGTCTCGCCGCGCTCCCCGGGAGCGCCCGCGGAGCCGAGGGCCTGCAGCCGTTCCTGGAGCGTGAGGTCGTTCATCAGAAGAAGCTCTCCTCGACGGTCAGGATGTCGCCCGGCCGCACCGGCGCGTTGAGGTCCACCTTGTGCGGCGTCTGCTTCGGGTCGTCGTCATGGATCACGTTGATCTTGTCGCGCGAAGCCCGCTCCTTGAATCCGCCGGCGATCGAGATCGCCTTGCGCACCGTCATGCCGGGCGCGAACGGGTAGCCCCCGGGCTTCTCCACCATGCCGTTCACGAAGAAGCTGCGGTACTCGTCGATCGAGACGGTCACCTGCGGGTGCAGCAGGTAGCGGCCCTTGAGGCCGCGGGTGATGTATTCCTGCAGCTCGCCCACCGTCATCCCCTTCACGCGGATCTCGCCCAGGATCGGGAAGGAGATCGTCCCCGCGTCGGAAAGCCGCACGTGCTCGCGCCGCAGGTCGTCCTCGCCCAGCACGCGGATCGAGATGGTGTCGCCCGCGCCGAGGCGGTATGCGGAAAGCTCCTGCGGCGCGGCGCGCGCGCCGAGGGCGAGGAGCGCGGCGAGCGCGCAGAGCCACCACGACCAGACGACCTTCCTGCCTCGCTTCACCCCGCCCCGCCCTCCTTGCCACGCGCTACAGCGAAAAGGTCGCCGTCACCAGGTACAGGTTCTTGTCGTATTCGAAGATGTCGATGTTCGAGTCGCGCTGCGTACGCGAGAACTCGGCGCCCAGCGTGAGCCAGCGCCGGAACTTGTACCCCGCCCGCACGCCGAGCGTCGTGGTGCGGTCCGTCCGGTCGTAGTCCTGGTACTTGTCGCGCTGGTAGCGCAGGTTGAGGTTGGTCGAGAAGAACGACGACCAGGCGTGGTTCCACGCGACGCCGCTCGCCGAGGTGAGGATGAAGGATCCGAGGCCGGTCGACTCGCTCGTCTGGCGCGCGCTGTACAGGTCGAATTTCGAGTAGCTGCGCGGCGCCCACGTGACCAGCGCCTCCCAGCTCGTCCCCGAGAAGGTCGGCACGTTGCCCTCGTCGAAGCGCCGGCGCAGGTTCCCCACCTTCACCGTCCCGGTGGTCGCCGCCGTCGCTTCCCACGAAACCCCCGCGTAGATGCGCCGCTCGTCGCCACTCGCCGCGTTCTGGTCCACGTAGTCGATGTTCGTCCGCCGCGCCTCCACCAGCACGTAGGTTCGCGGCATGGCGCGCCAGTAGAACGCGCCGCCGAACTCCGGCATGTCGCGGTCGCTCGACGCGGTGAACTCGCGGTTGTTCAGGTAGCGCCGCTGCAGGCCGTTGTAGTAGAGCTCGACGCGGCCCGGCGCGCCGGGCGTGCCGAAGGCGTAGGTGACGTATGGATCCGACTGGCGATAGCGGTCGGGCCGCGTCGAGAGCGGCCGGTCCGTCGAGCCGCGCGGATCGTGGCTGCGGATGTAGTCGAACCCGAGGCGCAGGAAATTGCGCCGGTCGAAGGCGGCGTCGAATTGCGCCCGCGCCGTGTGGTCGACGTAGTCGTCGTCCGAGCTCGAGGTATAGCGCCCGACCTGCCCCTGGTAGCTCACCTGCACCACCTTGTTCGGGTCGCGCGCGTCGAGCTTCACGCCCGGGCTCACCAGGTACAGGCTCGAGCTCTTCTCGCCGGAGTGCGAGTAGAAAAGGTTGTCGTCGTAGCCGTAGGCCGCCCCGAGGTACGGCGTCACGAAGAGCGGCGTTTCCCCGAGCTGCACGCTCGCCGGACCGGAGATCGGCGGAGCGGTGGGGAATTCGTACATCGGTCGCACCAGCGCGGATTGCGCGTGTGCCGCGCCGGCCGCCGCGAGGACGATCAGCGCGAGCGCCGCGCCTGCGTCTTTCCTGCCCAT
This sequence comes from Usitatibacter sp., assembly GCA_035465975.1. Taxonomy (GTDB): domain Bacteria; phylum Pseudomonadota; class Gammaproteobacteria; order Burkholderiales; family Usitatibacteraceae; genus Usitatibacter. Next base: position 2,321 of record DATIVM010000411.1, on the reverse strand, counting down.
GCGAGTCACTCCCTGCGCCCCCGGCTTCGCCGAAGCGCCATGAACACGCTAAGTTGTTGTGATATTGGACGTTTTTGATGCTGTGCGGCAGCCGTATAGTACGGGCGGCGCGGGGCGCCGTCAAACGACTGCGCGGCAAGGAAACGCTGCTGCGACTTCGCGTGTTGCGCGCCTCCTTGCCGCGCCGAGAGGCCCCGTTGTATATAGGGCGACACCCCATCGTGGACGCCATCGAGCGCGCCTTGTCCCCCGTCGTGAACGACTCGTCGCAGCCGCCGCGCATCACGATGGTGACGATCTCGTTCAACCAGGCGCGCTATCTGGAAGCCTGCATCGGCTCGGTCCTCGCGCAAGGCTATCCCGACCTCGAGTACATCGTGGTGGATGCGGGCTCGACCGACGGCAGCCGCGACATCGTCGCGCGCTACGCCGGGCGCCTCGCCGCCGCGATCCTCGAGCCCGACGCGGGCCCCGCCGATGGCCTGAACAAGGGATTCGCGCGTGCGACGGGAGAGGTATTCGGCTAACTCAACGCCGACGACCTGCTCCTTCCCGGCGCGCTCGCGTCGGTGGGGCGATGGTTCCGCGAATCGCCCACGGCCGACGTGATCTACGCCGACGGCGTGCTCGTCGATGGCGAGGGGCGGCGCCTGTCGCGCATGTTCAGCACGCGCTGGAGCCTCGCCGGATACCTCCATGGCGCCACCAACACCGTGCAGCCGTCCACGTTCGTGCGCGCCTCCGCCTTCCGGCGAGCGGGCGGATTCAACGTCCGCAATCGCACCTGCTGGGACGGCGAGCTGCTGGTGGACCTCGCCCTTCACGGCGCGCGCTTCGAGCGGCGCTGCGAGGCGCTCGCGGCGTTCCGGCTCCACGATGCGTCCATCACCGGCAGCGGACGCCTCGCGGACGAGACCGCGCGCGACTTCGACCGACTGTTCCGCAAGGCGCGCGGCCGCGACCGGGGCGCGGTCGATCGCGCCGTCGCTCCGTTGTACCGCCTCTGGAAGATCGCCTCCCATCCCGGGGTGAGCCTCGCCAAGGTGCGCGACCGCCTGGCCGGCGCACGCTGATGCTCTCCGCGCTCGTCCTCGCCGTCGCGTTCGGGGCCTTCCTGTACCTCGTCTACCGGTCGCCGCCGGCCGCCTACGCGCTGCTCGCGGCGACGGTGGCCGCGAACGGCCTCTTCATCGACGTCGGGGTCGCGGTCTCCGCCTCGCGGCTGCTCACCCTCGCGTTCCTGGTATGGGCGGCGCTGCGCGCCGATGCGCTCGTCACGTCGCCGAAGCTCCGCGGCATCTCGGTGCCCGCGTTCGCGTTGCTCGCGTACGTGCTCGTGGTGACCGCGGCGAGCCAGGCGTTCTTCCTGCCGCCCATCGCGGGCGAGCTCTCGGAGGTGCGCGAGTCGAGCCGGTGGCTGATCCAGTGGTTCTCCTTCTGCGTCTCGATCGCGCCGCTCCTCATCGCGCCGCTCGCGCTCGAGTCCACCGACGATTGCGCGCGGGCGCTGCGCGGTTTCGTGCAGGGCGTCGCGGCGATGTGCGCCCTCGCCGTCGTCCAGTGGTGCAGCGTCCAGTTCTTCGACACGCCGATCCTCGGGATCGCCCGGCACGGCCTGCTCGGGCCCGACTACGACGCGTCGTTCTTCCTCGCCGGGGACGTGATCGTGCAGCGCGCGAACGGCCTCGCCCGGGAGCCGAAGGACCTCGCCGCGGCCGCGGCGATCGCGCTCACCATCCTCGGGCTGGTCGGGCTTCCCGGGCGCGCCGGCTCGCGGCGGCAGCTCCTCTGGCTGGGCTTGCTGCTGTTCGGCGGGCTCGTGGTCTCGTTCGCGACCACCGGCGCGTTCCTCGCGGCGCTCGGCGGCGCCTTCGTCGCGATGTCGGTGGCGACCGCGCCGGACCAGGCCGTCGTGTCGCGATCGGGGCTGCGGCGGATCTGGGTGGTCGCGGTCGTCGTCGCAGGGATCGCGCTGCTCGCCTTCCTGCAGTCCGACTACTTCGACACCATCCTGCAGGAGCGCGTCACTTCGCGTCTCGGCATGCTCGAGGACTACGACGAGGTGACCCTCGCGTTCCTGCTCGACAACCTTTCCGTGTGGCCCACGGGGGTGGGCGCGGGGCTGCTGCCCTTCTTCGCGAACGACTACCTGCCGAACGACCCGGTGCTGCTCGAGTACATGGCGAACTACACCTGGGACGCGAAGGCGGGCCTGCTGCGCTGGCTCGGCTCGTTCGGGCTCGTCGGCTGCTCGATCGCCGGATTCCTCCTCTACCGGGTGTTCTCGCGCCTGTCGCGCGCGCTCGACCGCGTGGCGCCCG
>DATIVM010000410.1:0-4103 GCA_035465975.1 Usitatibacter sp. | reverse complement strand
TTTGAGCGCGAAGAAGGTGACGAGCACGGTGAAGCCGACCAGCACGAGCTGCATGAGCCGCAGGAACTTCTTGTCGCCGATGTGCGGGAAGAAGGGCTTGAGGATGTTCTCGCTGAAAGTGACAGAGGGCGCCAGCAGCGTCGCCGAGGCGCAGCTCTTGATCGCCGAGAGCAGCGCGCCGAAGAACATGATCTGGGCGAACACCGGCACGATCGGCGAGAGGATGAGCGAGGGCAGGATGAGCTGGGAATCCTTCTCGAGGTAGCCCTGCACCATCTTCGGGTCGATGAGGCTCGCCGAGTACGCGAGGACCATCGGGATGAAGGCGAAGCCGAAATAGAGCACGCCGCCCAGGATCGAGGAGCGCGCCGCGGTGTTCTCGTCCTTCGCCGACTGCACGCGCTGGAACACGTCCTGCTGCGGGACCGACCCCAGCATCATCGTGATCCACGCGGCGAGGAACCAGAGGACGTCCTTCAGCTCCGGCGCCGGCAGGATGTGGAACTTGCCGACGGAGGCCGCGTGCGCGACCACGCTGCCCGCGCCGCCGGCGAGCCCGCTCACCTCCCAGGCGATGTAGAGCATGCCGAGGACGATGATGATCATCTGGATGAAGTCGGTGATCGCCACCGAGAACATGCCGCCCAGCATGGTGTACACGAGCACCGTCGCCGCGCCGATGATCATCCCCGACTCCTGCGAGAGCCAGCCGGCGGAGACCACGTTGAACACGAGCCCCAGCGCCTTGATCTGCGCGCCCACCCAGCCGAGGTACGAGATCACGATGCAGAGCGTCGTCAGCATCTCCACCGGGCGGCTGTAGCGCTTGCGGTAGTAGTCGCCGATCGTGAGCAGGTTCATGCGGTAGAGCGGCCGCGCGAAGAAGAGCCCCACCAGCACCAGGCACAGCGACGAGCCGAACGGGTCCGCGACCACGCCCGAGAAGCCTTCCTTGATGAAGGTGGCCGGGATGCCGAGCACCGTCTCCGAGCCGAACCAGGTGGCGAATACCGTCGCCGTGACGATGTACATCGGCAGGCGCCGGCCCGCGACCGCGAAGTCCTTGGTGTTATGGACCCAGCGCGCGGCCACGAGGCCGATCGCGACCGAGATCACCCAGTAGGCGACGACGAACCAGAGCAGCATGGCGGGGTCCTGCGGCGCTCGCGCGGAAATAATTCCGCATTTTAGAGGACTCCCGCCTCGCGTAGCACGGCCCGCCCGATGTCCACGCCGTCGGCCACGGGGGCCCTCGGACCGGGGGTGAAGTTCATCGCGAAGTACGCCTGGGGCCGGCCCTTGCGCTCGACCCAGCCCACCCACCACGCGACCGCCTCGCGCCCGGTGGGAACGGAACCGGCCCGGGCGTAGAGCGTGCGGTCGCGGCTCCTCTCGACCACGAGGGCGTTGCGGACCAGGCGCTGGGCGCGCTGCGTCATCGGCAGCCGTCCCTCGGCGAGGCGGTGGAGGAAGCGCACCTGCTCCATGGCGCTCACGCGCAGCCCCCCCTGCAGCCAGAAGAGGTCGATGCCGCCCGAGAGGTCGCGGTTGCCGTACTCCAGGCGGTCGAGCCACTCGCGCATGCGCGCCTTGCCGGTGCGCCGCGCCACCTCCTGGAACATCCAGGCCACGCCCTCGCGCATCGCGGAATCGAGCGCGTGGTCGCGCTCCCACGCCTCGAACGGCTTGGTGCGGCCGTCCCAGCGGAACACCTCGCCCTCGTCGGCGATGGAGCCAACCTCCAGCCCGACGAGCGCGTTGGCGATGTCGAAGGTCGCCGCCGGAAGCGAGCGGCGCTCGGCGCGCAGCGGATCGATCGTGCGGTAGCGGTCGAGCATCGGCTCGAAGAGGACGAAGGTGCCCTTCGCGCCGCGCGCGTCGAAATGGTGACGCCATTGCGGCATCGCGACCGTCTCGGGGGCCGAGGCGCCGAGCCCGGCGAAGAGCTGCAGGAGCGAGGTCGAAAGGCGGTCCATGGGCGCATCCTTGGGAACGATGCGCCGAGCATGCGGGTCGATTCTGGCAAAATCGGGGCGAAACAACGGCGAATTGCGATGAAGCTCGTCACCTGGAACATCCAGTGGGGCCTCGGCATCGACGGGCGGGTGGACCTCGCGCGCATCCTCGCGACGGCGCGCGCCTTCGCGGACTTCGACGTGCTTTGCGTGCAGGAAGTGGCGGACAACTTCCCGGGCCTCGAAGGCAACGACGAGCGCGACCAGTTCGAGGAGCTCTCCCGGCTCCTCCCCGGCTACACGAGCATCCGGGGCTACGGCGTGGATCTCCCGGGAGAGAACGGCCGCCGGCGCCGCTTCGGCAACATCGTCTTCAGCCGCTACCGCGTGCTCTCGGCGCGGCGCCACGCGCTGCCGTGGCCCGCCGATCCCGCCATCGACACGATGCCGCGCGTCGCCGTGGAGGCGACGGTGGAATCGCGCATGGGCGCGATCCGCATCACGACGACCCACCTCGAGTACTACTCCGACGTGCAGCGCCAGGCGCAAGCGCGGCGGCTGCGGGAGCTCCATGAGGAAGCGTGCGAGCGCGCACGGCGCCCCGGCCCCGGCGTGAGGGAGGGCGGACCGTTCGATCCCGCGCCGCAGACCGAGCTCGCGCTCCTGGTGGGCGACTTCAACTTCCGGCCGGAGAACCGCGCCTACGACGAGATCCAGCGGCCGCTCGCGCAGGGCCTGCCGCGCTACCGCGACGCGTGGCCGATCCTGAGCGGCCGCCAGCCGCACGTCCCCACCTTCTGCGTGCACCAGCACAAGTACTCGAAGACGCCGTACTGCTGCGACTTCGCGTTCGTGAGCGAGCCGCTCGCCGATCGCGTGCGCGCGATGCGCGTCGATTCGGAGACGCAGGCTTCGGACCACCAGCCGGTGCTGGTCGAGATCGACGACCTCGGATGACGACCCGGCGCGACCGCCTGCTGCCGCTCTCCGCGGCGCTCCAGGCCTATGTCGTGGAGCACGGCGTGCGCGAGCATCCCGTGCTCGCGCAGCTTCGCCGCGCGACGGACGACGTGCCCCATGCGGGAATGCAGATCGGGCCGGACCAGGGCGCGCTGCTGGCGCTCCTCGTGAAGCTCGCCGACGCGCGGCGCACGATCGAGGTCGGCGTCTACACCGGCTACAGCTCGCTCGCGGTGGCGCTCGCGCTGCCGCCCGACGGGAAGGTCGTCGCCTGCGACATCAGCGCGGAATGGACCTCGATCGCGCGCCGCCACTGGGAGAAGGCCGGGGTGGCGGGAAAGGTGGACCTGCGGCTCGGGCGCGCGGCGAAGACGCTCGATGCGATGCTCGAGGCGGGCGAGGCGGGCCGCTACGATTTCGCCTTCATCGACGCCGACAAGTCGAGCTATCTCGCGTACTACGAGCGCTGCCTCTCGCTGCTGCGCCCCGGGGGGCTCATCGCGGTCGACAACACGCTCTGGAGCGGCGCGGTGATCGACGCGAAGGACCGGAGCGACGATACGGAGGCGATCCGCGCGTTCAACGATGCGCTGCGTCGCGACGAGCGGATCGACCTCGCGCTCCTCACCGTGGGCGACGGCCTCACGCTCGCGCTTAAGCGCTGAGCGGACCCTCTGCCCGGCCCCTCTCGCGAAGAGAGGCAGTCAGTCGTCGACGAGGCAGCTCGCGCCGTCGTGCGCGTGCGAGTCGCGCGTCCTCGGCTTCTGCGTGCCGGTGAAGCGGCCCGCGGCCACGAACGTGAGGCCGGTCGGGAACGCCTGCGGGTTCGCCGGATCGAGGGCGGCGCCCGTCTCGATGCAGCCGACGCGGAACTGCGCGACGCCGTGCGGAAAGCCGTGCGTGCGCAAGTCGAACCACTCGCCCCCGGTCACCACGAACTTCCGGCCGCCGACCTTGAGAAGGTACGCGCTGTCGCCGACGCCGATCGGAAGCTGCACCGTCGCGATGCGCGGGTCGCCCTCGCCGATCGCGTAGTCGTAGCCCATCGCGACCGGCGGGTCGATGAAGATCGACACGTTGGGCACCACGTCCACGCCGAACACGTAGGCGCCGCCCGAGGTCGTCCCCGTCGGCATGGCGGCGGGCGTCCCGATGAACCCGTGGCTCTTGCCGGCCGCGTCCATCCAC
>DATIVM010000409.1:0-3689 GCA_035465975.1 Usitatibacter sp. | reverse complement strand
GGCACTCGAGGGTGCCGTTCCGCATCCTGACTCCGGCAGAATTCGGCCTAAGTACATGGCCCGCCGCAGCAGGACGTCGCTTTTCGAAGATCTGATCGAGCTCATCGCGGCGATGCCGTGGTGGGCCGGCGTGATCGCCGCGCTCGCGACGTACGCCGGTCTTCACCTGCTCGCCGTGCGCGAGGTCGCCGGGCCGAAAGCGCCGCACGACTACAGCGGGCTCACCGAGGCTTTCGTCAAGAGCTGGGCGATGGTCCTGCAGTACGCGATCCCGATCGCCTTTCTGGCGGGCGCGGCGGTTTCGGCGCTCACGGGCTATCAGCGCCGCAGGCTGGCAGCCCGCGCTGCGGCTGCCGGACACGCGTCGGTGCTGAGCGAGATGACCTGGCAGGAATTCGCGCTCCTCGTCGCGGAAGGCTTCAAGCTCAAGGGCTACATCGTCAAGGAGCGTCGAGGCCGCGCGGCCGACGAAGGCTTCGATCTCGAGCTGATCCGCGGCGGCGAGCGCGCCCTCGTGCACTGCAGGAAATGGCGCGCGGCGAAGGTGCCGGTGCAGACGGTGCAGGAGCTCCACGGCGTCATGGCGACGAAGGCGGCCGGGAGGGGCTTCGTCGTGACCTCCGGCCGGTTCACCGAAGACGCGCGGGGCTTCGCGCGCGGGCGCAACATCGAGCTCATCGACGGGCCGCGCCTCTTCGCCATGTTCGACGACGTACGCAAGGTGCAGACGCTTCCCGGGCAGGAAAGCGCCGCGCAGCGGCTGGCGGAACCGCTCTGCCCCAAGTGCGGCGGGCCGATGGTGAAGCGCTTCGGCAAGCACGGCGCGCAGCGCGGACAGCCGTTCTGGGGATGCAGCTCGTATCCCGCATGCCAGGGCGTGCGTCCCGTGCAGTCAGCCAAAAGCTGAAATCGCTGTAGGGATGCGCCTGTAGCCGCCGGCCGACCGCGGAAACTGAAGTCAGCCGACATACAGCGCCGCGGCGCCTGCGCACAATGGGCTTCCCCCTGAGTCATTCACCCTCCCTCCCTGGGGTATGACTCTTACTTCGAGGCCGCCTTTTGGCGGCCTCTTTTTTGCCTCAGGCCTTCTTCGCGTCGAGCGCCGTCCAGCGCTCGAGCTTCTCCCTCAGCAGGCGCTCGATCTCCCCGGCGCGCTCGCGGTCCGCGCGCAGCGCGTCGGGCGGCTGGCGATAGTAGTCGGACTCGTGCATGCGGGCGTAGAGGGCTTTCTGTTCCGCCTCCAGCGATTCGATTTCCGACGGAAGCGACTCCAGCTCGCGCGTCTCCTTGTAAGACAGCTTCCTAGAACCAACCCCCCGCTCGCGCGGAGCGCTCGCTTCCCCCCTTGACAGGGGGGCAGAGGGCGCGGGGGCGCGTTGAGCAATGTAATCGCTGTACCCGCCGGCATATTCCTTCCACGCTCCGTTGCCCTCGGCCGCGAGCGTCTGCGTGACGACGTTGTCGAGGAAGGCGCGATCGTGCGAGACGAGGAGCAGCGTGCCGGCGTAGTCCTGCAGCGCCGCCTCGAGGAGCTCGAGCGACTCGATGTCGAGGTCGTTGGTGGGCTCGTCGAGGACGAGCACGTTCGCGGGGCGCGCGAAGAGGCGCGCGAGCAGCAGCCGGTTGCGCTCGCCGCCGGAGAGCATCGACAGCTTCGAGCTCGCGCGCCGCGGCGGGAAGAGGAAGTCGCCGAGGTAGCTCATCACGTGCTTTCCGCCGGGAAGGGAAGAATCAATATTCTCGGCGACCGTCTTTTCCGGATCGAGCGCTTCGCGCATCTGGTCGAAGTAGGCCGGCTGCACGTTCGCGCCCAGGCGCACGCGCCCCGCGTCGGGCGCGAGCGTGCCGAGGATCAGCTTGATCAGCGTCGTCTTGCCGGCGCCGTTCGGGCCGATGAGGCCGAGGCGGTCGCCGCGCGAGACGATCAGGTCCAGGTCCTTCACGATGACCCGCTCTCCAAACGATTTGGACACTCGAGACAATTCGCAAACCAGCTTGCCCGAGCGCTGCCCCTCGGCGACGGCGAGCTTCACGTTGCCCGAGCGGCTGCGCCGCGCGGCGCGCTCCTCGCGCAGGCGCTCGAGGCGCCTTACGCGTCCTTCGTTGCGCGTGCGGCGCGCCTCGATGCCCTTGCGGATCCAGGCCTCCTCCTGCGCCCAGAACTTGTCGAACCTGGCGTGCACCACCGCCTCGACCGCGAGCTGCGCGGCCTTCTGCTTCTCGTACGCCGAGAAATTCCCCGGGAAGGAGAGCAGCCGGCCGCGGTCGAGCTCGAGGATGCGCGTCGCGACGCGGTCGAGGAAGGCGCGGTCGTGCGTGACGAAGATCGCCGCGGGCTGCCGGACCAATAGACCTTCCAATAGAAGAATTCCCTCTATATCCAGGTGGTTCGTCGGCTCATCCAGCAACAGCACGTCCGGCTCCTGCGCGAACGCGGCGGCGAGCGCCGCGCGCTTCGTCTCGCCGCCCGAGGCCTGCGCCGGGTCGAGATCCGTGCTCACGCCGAGGCGATGGAAGAACTCCTCCAGCTTGTGCGCGGCGACCGGCGGTTTGGCGGGAAAGGCGGGCTCCTGCGGCACGAGCACGATGCGCAGGCCGTCGCGCTTCTTCAGCTCGCCGTCATCCAGCGCGGCCGCGCCGGCAAGGACGCCCAGCAGCGAGGACTTCCCGGTGCCGTTGCGGCCGATGAGCCCGATGCGCTCGCGCTCCTCGAGCGCGAACGACGCGCGGTCGAGGAGGGGGAGATCGCCGTAGGCGAGCTCGGCGTTCGCTAGCGTGAGGAGCGGCATGCGGAGATCGGGGTCAGGTCCCGATCTCCGATTTTCGCATCTGCTAGACCGTCGCCTCCGTCGCGCGCGCTTGCGTGGCCGTCACCGAGCGCGCGAGGGCGCGAAGCAGCGAAGCGCCGTCGCCGCGCCAGGCGCTGCCGTGCATGACGGCGAGCGTGGTCGGTTTCTCGGCGGCGAGCTTCTCGATCGCCGCGGCTGTGCCGGGGGAGTGGGAGTAGTAGTCCATGTGGCTGCGGAACCCTTCGCTCGGGCCGAGAATGTCGGCGTCGGTTACCGGCGTGGCGCCGCTGCCGCCCTGCGTGAAGAGGTCGCCGCAGAGCAGCGTCTTCGTCTCGAGCTCCATCACGAGGCCGCATTCCCAGCCGTGCGGCACGTGCGGCGTGTCGTGCCAGCGCACGCGGTGGCGCCCGAGCTCGAGGATCTCGCCGTCGCCGAGCGCGCGCGCCGGCCGGTCGGCGACGTCGTTCACCGACACCATGGCGGCGATGCGGCCGCAAAGCGGCACGGCGTCCGGCGCCGCGGCCAGGAAGTCGTTCAGCGCGCCGCACTCGTCCGCCTCGTAGTGCGAGAACGCGATGTAGCGCAGCTTCTCCACCGGCACCACCTTGCCGATCGCCTCGGCCACCAGCGGGAACATGCGCCGCGGCCCGGTGTGGAAGACGAGCGGCTCGGCGTCGGCGAGCAGGTACTGGTTGAAGTTGAACTCGGGCCCGCCGGGAATCTGCACCGGCGTGTTGATGCGGTAGATGCCGGCGGCGATCTCGTGGAGGTTGGTGCGCGAGGCTGCGTTGGTGATCATGACGGTCTCCTCAAGGGAACGACCTCAGGTGGTGTAACGAAAGCGCGCGCCGTTACACCTCCTCGCAAAGGAATCGATTCGATTATGCTGGCGGCTTGGAC
>DATIVM010000408.1:0-6443 GCA_035465975.1 Usitatibacter sp. | reverse complement strand
CGCCGGGTTGAAGCCGCGTTCGCGCAGGCGCGCGGCCGAAAGCGGCGGCACGACGAGGAGGTCGGGCCGCGGCTCCCCCGCCACCCGATGGGCAAGCTCTTGCGCGAGCCATCGGCCCAATGCCAGGTCGCCCGCGTACTTGAAGCGCTGCACCAGGCGATCGACGGGGAACCGGTATTCGAAGCGCGCGGCCGCCCCGTCGAAGGCGAAGCGCTCGCCGCGGCACGCAGGGCACGGCAGCGCCGGCGATGCCAGCGGCAACGCGCAGCCGCCACACGCGGGTACGTGCGGCTCGATGCCGCGCGCGCAATCGGCGCACAGCATCGACGCGCCCGCCGGCGCGAGGCAGAGCACGCAATCGTGCGTCCAGAGCCGGGCCAGCGCGGGCGATGAAAAAGCAGGCAACTGCAAGGCCGTCCCCGTCGAAAAACTTGACATCCCGTGAATTGATGTGAAAGATCAGGCTCTTGCAGGAGGACTCCTTGGATACCGCCGTCGTCGCCCTACCCGCTTCCGCCACCCCCGCCGATCCGCGCTTCGAGTCGCTGCGCGAGCGCGCGCTCGCGCTCTACGCGCTCCCGTTCAACGAGCTCCTGTTCCAGGCGCATACGATCCACCGCGAGCATTTCGATCCGCGGCGCATCCAGCGTTCGACGCTGCTGTCGATCAAGACGGGCGGATGCCCGGAGGACTGCGGCTATTGCCCGCAGGCCGCACGCTATCACACGGGGATCGAGGGGCAGGACCTGCTCGACCTGCAGGACGTGGTGGAGGCCGCGCGCAGTGCGAAAGCGCACGGGGCGACGCGATTCTGCATGGGCGCCGCATGGCGCGGCCCGAAGGAGCGCGACCTCGCACCGGTGCTGGAAATGGTGCGCGAGGTGAAGGCGCTGGGCCTGGAGACCTGCTGCACCCTCGGGATGCTGCGCGAGGGCCAGGCGGAGCGCCTGCGCGATGCCGGCCTCGACTACTACAACCACAACCTCGATACCGCGCCCGAGCTCTACGGCGACATCGTCACGACGCGCGCCTACCAGGATCGCCTCGCGACGCTCGAGCGCGTGCGCGGCGCCGGGCTCAAGGTGTGCTGCGGCGGCATCGTGGGACTGGGCGAATCGCGCGAAGGCCGCGCGGGTCTCCTCGCCCAGCTCGCGTGCCTCGATCCGCAGCCCGAATCGGTCCCCATCAACGACCTCGTGCAGGTGGAGGGCACGCCGCTCCACGGCACGGAGAAGCTGCCCTGGGTCGAGTTCGTGCGCACCATCGCGGTGGCCCGCATCCTCATGCCGAGGAGCGTCGTGCGGCTCTCGGCGGGCCGCAGCGCGATGGGCGAGGCGGTGCAGGCGCTGTGCTTCCTCGCGGGCGCCAACTCCATCTTCTACGGCGACAAGCTCCTCACCACCGGCAATCCGGACGTGGAGCGCGACGACGCGCTCTTCGCCGCGCTCGGCCTCGAGCCGGCCTGAGCCTCGCGTGGACGCGCTCGCCGAGCGGCTCTCCGAGGGCCTCGCCGCGCTCGACCGCGAGAGCCTGCGCCGCCGCCGCCGGGTGCTCGATTCCCCGCAGGGAAGCCGCGCGCGCATCGACGGCCGCGAGCTCGTCAACTTCTCGAGCAACGACTACCTCGGCCTCGCCGCCGACGCGCGGCTGGTGCAGGCCGCGCACCGCGCGCTCGACGAGTACGGCGTGGGCTCGGGCGCCTCGCCGCTCGTGAGCGGGCACCTGCGTCCGCACGAGGAGGCGGAGCGGCGCTTCGCCGCGTTCTCGGGGCTACCGCGCGCGCTGCTCTTCGCGAGCGGCTACGCGGCGAACCTGGGAATCCTCACGGTGCTCGCCGGTCCCGACGCGGAGGTGTTCGGCGACCGGCTGAACCACGCGTGCCTGCACGACGGGGCGCGTCTGTCGCGCGCCACTTACACGCGCTACGCGCACCTCGACATGGACGAGCTCGCGCGCGCCCTCGAGGCTTCGCGCGCGCCGGTGCGCATCGTCGCGACCGACGCGGTCTTCAGCATGGACGGTGACGTCGCGCCGCTGCCGCGCCTGCTCGAGCTGTGCGAGCGCCACGACGCATGGCTGGTGATCGACGACGCGCACGGCATCGGCGTGCTGGGCGGGCGGGGCCGCGGTACCCTCGAGCATTTCGGGATCGGATCGCCCCGCATCGTCTACATGGCAACCCTCGGCAAGGCCCTCGGCGGCTACGGCGCGTTCGTCGCCGGCGCCGCGCAGACGGTCGAATGGCTCCTGCAGCGCGCGCGCACCTACATCTTCTCGACCGCGCTGCCGCCGATGCTCGCGGCGGCCTCGAGCGCCGCCCTCGGGCTCGTGGAATCGGACCCGTCGATCCTCGCGCGGCTGCGAAGCCGCATCGCCGAGTTCCGCGCCGCCTGTGCCGCGCTCGGCGTCCCGGTCAGCCCTTCGCAGACCGCGATCCAGCCGGTCATCGTGGGAAGCGCCGAGCGCGCCCTCGAGGTCTCGGCGCGCCTGCTCGAGCTGGGCCTGCTCGTCCCGGCGATCCGCCCGCCGACCGTTCCGCGCGGCACCTCGCGGCTGCGCGCCTCGCTCAGCGCGGCCCACGAGCGCGCGGACGTGGAGCGCCTCGCGCACGCGCTCGCGGCGTGCCTCGCCTGACGGGAAGGTCCGCGATGCCCGAGCCGTCGCGGCCCGAGAAGCGCGCGGTGCGGCGCTCCTTCGCGCGCGCCGCCACCCGCTACGACGAGCACGCGATCCTGCAACGCGAAGTGGGCGCGCGGCTGCTCCAGCACCTCGACCCGATCCGCATCGATCCGCGGCGCGTGGTCGACCTCGGATGCGGCACCGGCGGGGCGTTCACGGAGCTGCGCAAGCGCTTTCCGCGCGCTCGGCTGGTCGGCATCGACATCGCGTTGCCCATGCTGCTCGAGGCGCGTGTGCGCACCCCGTGGTGGCGGCGCGCGGTCGGATCCGCGGCGCCGCTCCTCGCCTGCGCCGATGCCGAGCGGCTTGCGCTCGCCGCCGGCTGCGCGGAGCTCGCCTTCTCGAACCTGATGCTGCAATGGTGCGACCCGGCCGCGGTGCTCGCGGAAGCGGCGCGCGTGCTGCAGGTGGGCGGGCTCTTCCTCTTCTCCACCTACGGTCCCGATACGTTGAAGGAGCTGCGCGCGTCGTTCTCCGCGACCGGCGACACGCAGCACGTGCACGAGTTCGTGGACATGCACGACCTCGGCGACGCGCTGGTCGCCGCGGGATTCGCCGACCCGGTGATGGAAATGGAGACCGTCACGCTCGAGTACTCGACGGTGCGGGCCCTCGCCGCGGATCTCAAGGGCGCCGGCGCGCACAACGCGCTGCCGGGCCGCCCTCGCGGGCTCGGCGGCCGCGAGCGCTGGCGGCGCATGGCCGAGCGCTACGAGTCGTACCGCCGCGGCGAAGCGCTGCCGGCGACCTACGAGATCGTCTACGGCCATGCCTGGAAGGCCGCGCCGCGCAGGACCGCCGACGGCCGCGCGATCGTCGATTTCCATCCGCGCGCGCCCCGCTGATGCGCGGCGTCTTCGTCACGGGCACGGACACCGGCGTCGGCAAGACGCTCGCTTGCTGCGCGCTGGTCCATGCGCTGCGCGAGGCGGGCGAGGCGGTGTTCCCGATGAAGCCGATCGCGGCCGGCGCCGTGGAGCGCGACGGGCGGTCCGTGAACGAGGACACGATGGCGCTCCTCGAAGCCGCGGGCCTCGGTGTCGAAGCGCTCGATCGCGTGACGCCGATCCTGCTGCGCGAGCCGATGTCGCCGCACATCGCGGCGGCGCGCGAGGGCCGGCGCATCTGGCTCGAGCCCGTGATCGAGAGCCTGCGGGCCGCGAGCGGGTTCCGCGTCGTCGAGGGTGTGGGCGGCTTCATGGTGCCGCTCGGGGAGACGCTCGACACGGTGGACCTCGCGCGCGCCATCGGGCTGCCGGTGGTGCTCGTGGTGGGCCTGCGCCTCGGCTGCCTCAACCACTCGCTCCTCACGGCCCGGGCGATCGGGGCGGCGGGGCTCGATCTCGCCGGCTGGATCGCCAACGCCATCGATCCGCGGATGCTCGTCGTCGAGGAGAACGTGGAGACGCTGCGCGCCCGGATCGCCGCGCCGCTCCTCGGCCGCCTGCCCTGGCATCCGCGGCCCGACCCGCGCGCCCTCGCCCGCTCGCTCGACGTGCGCCCGCTGCTCGGGGCGTCCGCGTGATCGCCGCGCTCTTCGACCTCGACGGCACCCTCACCGATCCGCGCGAGGGCATCACCCGCTCGCTCGCCTATGCGCTCGAGCGCATGGGCGTAGCGCCCCCGCCCCTCGACGAGATGGTGTTCGCGATCGGCCCGCCGCTGCGCGCCTCGCTCGCGCAGCTGCTCGGCACCGATTCGCCGGCGGCGGTGGAGCGCGCGCTCGCCCTGTATCGCGAGCGCTTCGCCGACGTGGGCCTGTTCGAGAACCGCCCCTACGAGGGCGTGGCGGAGGCGCTGGCGGCGCTCTCCGCGGGCGGCGTGCGGCTCCTCGTCGCGACCTCGAAGCCCACGGTGTACGCGCGCCGCATCGTGGAGCGATTCGCGCTCGCGGCGCATTTCGAGGAAGTGCACGGCTGCGAGCTCGACGGCACGCGCGAGGACAAGCGCGAGCTCCTCGCGCACGTGATCCCGCGCCATCGCCTCGACGCCTCGGCGAGCGTGATGATCGGCGATCGCGGCGCGGACATGCGCGCCGCGCGGCACCACGGGCTGCACGCGCTGGGCGCGCTGTGGGGCTACGGGACGGACGAGGAGCTGCGCGAAGCCGGCGCGCACGGCCTGTGCGCCGCTCCCTCCGAGCTGCCGGCGCTCCTCAGCCGAACGCCGCGCTGAGCAGCGCCACGCCGTGCGCGCCGTGGCGGCGCGCCTCGTCGAGATCGGCGCGTGACAGGCCGCCGATCGCGTAGATCGGCATGGGACGCTCGCGGGCGAGCTCGCCGAAGCGCGCCCAGCCGAGGCCCGCCGCGCCGGGATGCGAAGGCGTCGGCTTCACCGGCCCCAGCACCGCGTAGTCGACGCCGAGCTCCGCGGCGCGATCGAGCTCGAGCGCGTCGTGGCAGGAAGCGCCCAGCAGCGCGGCTTCCGGGCGGGCGGGCGCCATGAGGAGCGCGCGCGAGGTGAGGTGCACGCCGCTCGCCTGCGGGAAGGCGCCGCAGTCGCTGTTCACCACGACGGGGCATCCGAAGGGCTCGGCCCGCGCGAGCGTGCGCGACACGAGGTGCTGCAGCCGCTGGTGCTCCATGCCCTTCTCGCGGATCTGCACCAGCAGCCGTTCCCCCACGAGGCGCTCGGAAAGTCGCGCGATCCACGCGTCGATGCCGAGCGCCGCCGCGTTGGAGACCACCATCAGCGGCGGCAGCGCGAGCGCCGCGAGCACCGGGGCGTTCGCAGGCAGCATCGGCGTCACGTCGGGCGCTCCCACGCGCTGCCAGCGGATCGCCTGGTCCTCCAGCGGCTGCGGCTCGCCGTCCCAGCGGCTCACGCGGAAGAAATGCAGGCGCACCGTCGCATGGGTGTACGCGTACACGCGCGTGATCCACGGGGAAGCGTCGCGCACCTCGATGCCGAGCTCCTCGCGCAGCTCGCGCACCAGCGCCGCGCGCGCATCCTCGCCCGGCTCGATCTTGCCGCCGGGGAATTCCCAGTAGCCGGGATAGGGCTTGCCCGCCGGGCGCTGCGCGAGGAGGAACTCGCCGGGCCGCTCGATCACCGCGGCCGCGACCTCGGTGATCTTCCGGTCACTCACCAAGGCTCGACCGATCGGCGTTCATCGGCGCCTGTCGCCGGAGGCTGACTTCTGCCTTCCCACCCAGTCGCGCGCGAACTGCCACGCCACGCGGCCGCTTCGAAAGCCGCGCTCGAGCGCCCACAGCAGCGCCGCCCGGCGCGACTCCTCGCTCGCCTGTCCGCCCAGGCGCTCCACCCAGTGGTCCGCGATCTCCAGGTACTGCTCCTGGTCGAACGGATAGAACGAGAGCCACAGGCCGAAGCGCTCGGAGAGCGAGATCTTCTCTTCGGTGGTCTCGCCGGGGTGGATCTCGCCGCCCACGTGCTTCGCCTCGAGGTTCTCGTCCATGAACTCCGGCATGAGGTGGCGCCGGTTCGAGGTGGCGTAGATGAGCACGTTCGCCGCGGAGCCGGCGATGGTGCCGTCGAGCGCGACCTTGAGCGACTTGTATCCCGCGTCGGACGCCTCGAAGGAGAGGTCGTCGGAGAAGATGAGGAAGCGCTCGGGCCGCTCCGCGATGAGGTCCACGATGTCGGGCAGGTCCACGAGGTCGCGCTTGTCGACCTCGATCAGGCGCAGGCCCTTCGGCGCGAACTCGGCGAGCGCCGCCTTCACGAGCGAGCTCTTTCCGGTGCCGCGCGCACCGGTGAGGAGCACGTTGTTCGCCGGGCGCCCGGCGACGAACTGCGCGGTG
>DATIVM010000407.1:0-1572 GCA_035465975.1 Usitatibacter sp. | reverse complement strand
CGGCTTCCACGGTCCTCTACTTCGAGCAGGCGCAGATCGTCCGCGACGCCTTCGCGGGCGCGGGAGACCGCGCGGCGGTGTTCGGCGCCATGGATCTCGCCGTGAACGCGCTCACCGTCGCCGTTCAGGTGTTCCTCACCGGGCGCCTCGTGCGCGCGCTGGGCGTCGCCTGGACGCTGGCGCTCCTCCCGGCGCTGCTCGGCATCGGGCTCCTCGCGCTCGGGGTCGCGCCGGTGCTCGCCGTGATCGTGGCCGTGCAGATCGTGCGGCGCGCCGGCGAGTACGCGATCACGCGGCCGGCGCGCGAGATGCTGTTCGTCGTGCTGGGGCGCGAGGAGAAGTACAAGGCGAAGAGCTTCCTCGACACGGTGGTCTATCGCGCCGGCGACGCGGTGAGCGCCTGGGCGTACGCCGGGTTGCGCGCGATGGGGCTCGGCCTGGGTACCATCGCGTTCGTCGCCATCCCCGTCGCGGCCGCATGGGCGTGGCTCGCCCACCGGCTCGGCCGCCGCCAGCAAGCGCTGGCCGCGAGGGCGGCGGCAGGAGAACCACGATGGAACGCCGGAACCGCTCGTTGACCCGCCGCCGCTTCCTGCAGGGGCTCGGCGCCGCGACCGTCGCGCCCTTCGTTCTCGGGGCCGGGACGACCGCGCCGGGCACCCTGATCGAGAAGCCGATCCCGTCGACCGGAGAACGGATCCCGGTCATCGGGCTCGGCACCTCGATCACCTTCGATGTGGCTCCGGTGCGCGCGCGATCCGCGCTCGCGCCGGTTCTCCAGGCGTTCTTCGATCGGGGCGGCGCGCTCATCGATTCCTCGCCGATGTACGGTGCGGCGGAGGAGGTCGTCGGCGAGCTTCTGACGATGACGCGGCACGGCCGCGTCTTCGCAGCCACGAAGGTCTGGACCGACGGCAAGCAGGCGGGCATCGAGCAGATGGAGCGGTCGCGGCGGCTGTGGGGCGTCCCGCGCTTCGACCTGGTGCAGATACACAACCTGCGCGACTGGCAGGTCCACGTGGGAACGTTGAAGGACTGGAAGTCGGCTGGGAAGATCCGTTACCTCGGTATCACCACCTCGCACGGGCGCATGCACGGCGAGCTGGAGCGGGCCCTCCGGAGAGAGCCGTTCGATTTCGTGCAGCTCACGTACAACCTGGAGGACCGCGAGGTGGAGCGCCGGCTGCTGCCGCTCGCGGCGGAGCGCGGGATCGCCGTCCTCGTCAACCGGCCGTTCCAGCGCGGCGGGCTCTTCGGAAAGGTGAGCGGCAAGCCGCTGCCGCCCTGGGCGAAGGACCTCGGCATCGCGAGCTGGGCGCAGTACTTCCTCAAGTTCGCGGTGTCGCACCCCGCCGCGACCTGCGCGATCCCCGCGACCTCCAAGCTCGAGCACATGGAGGACGACATGGCGGCCGCCCGCGGGCGGCTGCCGGACGCGGCGGAGCGCGAGCGAATGGTGCGATTCGTCGAGGCGGTGTGACATATCTGACCGGCCGCTCCTTCGAGCCGTTGAACTCGCTGTGCGTCACGCCGGTCCCGGCGCTCATCCTCTGCACCTCGCCGGGCGTGAGC
>DATIVM010000406.1:0-9176 GCA_035465975.1 Usitatibacter sp. | reverse complement strand
AGCGCCGCGAGATGATCGGGCGCACGATCGCGATCCTCGAGCGCGAGCTGCCGGTGCTGCCGCTGCACCGGCAGGTGATCCCCTGGGTCACGCGGGCCGGGATCGAGCTCACGCACCGCGCGAACAACACGCCGCTCCTCTACGCGATCCGCGTTCCCTGAGCGGCTCAGCGCCCGGCGCTGCGCTGCGCGCGCGCCGCGGCGACCGCCGTCTTCACGTGGCGCCGCTCCTCGGGCGGCGGCAGCACGGCCTCCAGGCCGAGCGCCTGGATGCGCAGCTCGCGCGCCCAGCCGCGCGCGTGGTACAGGTGCTCGTCCTCCTGGTCCTCGACCTCCTCGTAGGCGTCCATGAGCGCCTGCTTGCGCTCCCCCTCGGCGGCGCGCGCCACCTGGCCGATGAGCTCCCAGTTCAGGTGGTCCTTCGTCTCCGCGAGCACCACGCATTCGCAGGCGACGATCTCAGCGGCCTCGGGGCTCGCCGCCATCCCGGCCCTGCGCATCGCCTCGACGAGCGAATGGCCGATCCTGCGCACCACCTCGCGCCCCGGCGTCATCGCGTCCGGGTCGATGTCCATGCGCAGGCACAGGTCCGTGAGGATCCGGACGTGGCTGCGCGTCTGCTGGTGGTATTTCTGGAACTCCTGCCGCAGGTCGTCGTTGCGCACGCACTGCAGGGCGGTCTCGTACAAGTCCACGCCGCACTTCTCGTGCTCCAGGGATTGCAGCAGCAGCTCCTTCACCTGTTCCTGATCCATGCGCCTTCTCCTTTGGTTTCGACCCGGTGTGACGGCGGGCGCGAAGCGAGGTTCCGGCGGCGCGTGTGGTAAGTTTGGACTCCGAAGAGGAGGCACCGCATGGCCGCGAACCCGGACACCAAGAGCATGGCCGTCTTCTGCGACTTCGAGAACGTCGCGCTCGGCGTGCGCGAAGCGAAGTACGACAAGTTCGACATCGGCCGGATCCTCGAGCGCCTGCTCCTCAAGGGCAGCATCGTGGTGAAGAAGGCCTACTGCGACTGGGAGCGCTACAAGGATTTCAAGGCGCCCATGCACGCCGCCTCGTTCGAGCTGATCGAGATTCCGCACATCCGGCAATCCGGCAAGAACTCCGCCGACATCCGCCTCGTGGTGGACGCGCTCGACCTCTGCTACACCAAGTCCCACGTCGACACCTTCGTGATCGTGAGCGGCGACTCGGACTTCTCGCCCCTGGTGAGCAAGCTGCGCGAGAACGACAAGACCGTGATCGGCGTGGGCGTGAAGAAGTCGACGTCGGACCTGCTGGTCTCGGCGTGCGACGAGTTCATCTACTACGACGACCTGGTGCGCGAGCAGAAGGCGAGGCGCGGGCCGGCGAGGAAGAAGTCGGCCAAGGAGACGGCGGCCGCTTCGGCGCCCTCCGTCGTGGAGCCGTCCGACAAGGTCCAGGAGGCGCTCGACCTGGTCCTCGAGACCGTCGAGGCCCTCGTCGAGGAGCGCGGCGAGGACGAGACCATCTGGGGCTCGATGGTGAAGCAGACCCTCAAGCGCAGGAAGCCGGGCTTCAACGAGTCGTTCTACGGATTCCGCTCGTTCAACCAGCTCCTCGAGGAGGCGCGCTCGCGCCACCTCCTCGACCTCGAGCGCGACGAGAAGTCCGGCGGCTACATCGTGACGCTCGAGGAGTGAATCACCCCACGAGCCACTTCGCGAACGCCATCCACTGCGGCGTCTGCGAAAGGGCGAGGCGCCCGAACTGGCCGAGGATCACGACGGCGAAGCCCCACGCGAAGGCCGGGTGGAGGCGGCGGTTCCGCGCGGTGTCGTAGGCGATGCAGCCGAGGATCACCAGGTCCGCGAGCCCGAAGAAGATCGGCGGCCCGCCCGCGGGCAGGAGCCGCAGCGAGAGCCGCGCCATGGCCGGCGTGAGCATCGCCACCGAGGCGAGCAGCATGAGGCGCTTGTGGTACGCGGGGCGCCTGCGCAGCGCGATTCCCGCCGTGACGAGGATGGCGAACACCACCATCTCGCCGATCGGCATCACGAGGAAGACGAGCGGCGAGATGCCGGGCACCGGGGCGACGCCGGCGCGCGCCGAGGCGATGCCGAGCTCGGTGCCCAGCACGAGCACCCCCAGCGCGAGGGCGATTCCGGCCACGCCCAGCTTGCGGTGCGTCGCCGTGCGCCCGGTCGCCACGAGCCGCGCCTGGACGATGAAAAGCGTGAACCACGCGGTCATCACGACGCCGTGTACCACCTTGAGCGTCGAGAGCTCGGGCGAGCCGAACGCGGATCGCAGGTAGAAGGTCGGCGCGAAGCCGGCGAAGACGAGCGCCGCGGCGACGAGGGCGGCCGCGACGTAGAGCTTGCGCTCCCCGGCGGGACGGGGGAGCTGGATGTCGAGCGAGCTGGTGACCATGGAACCTCCCGGATCGTCGAGTGGGTTGCCCGGCGCGCCCCGAAGTGTGCCCGATCGGGCGCCGTTAGGCCAGCTTCACTCCGCGATCGCGCCGCAGGAGTCGTTCTCCCAGACGGTCACCGACGAGACCGGGATCGAGGCGCCGCGCAGGCGCCCGAGGATCCACTGCGCGATCACCTCGCTGGTGGGATTCTCGAGGCCGGGCACCTCGTTGAGGTAGCGGTGGTCCACGGCCTGGAGGACCGGCGCGAGCGCCGCGTCCACGTCGGCGAAATCGCAGACCCAGCCGAGACGGGGGTCGAGCGGGCCCTCGCATTCGATGCGGAGCCGATAATTGTGGCCGTGCAGGTTGTGGCAGCGATGGCCCGGCGGCACGTTCGGCAGCCGGTGCGCCGCCTCGAACGCGGCGTCCTTGAAGATCCTCATCGCGGCGAGCATATCATCGGCCATGGGCTACGGCGTGAAGGAGATCTTCCACACCCTCCAGGGCGAAGGCGCGAACGCCGGGACGTCGGCCGTCTTCTGCCGCTTCGCCGGCTGCAACCTGTGGTCGGGCCGCGAGGAGGATCGGGCCTCGGCCGCCTGCAATTTCTGCGATACCGAATTCGTCGGGTTCGACGGCACCGGCGGCGGCCGGTTCGAGACGGCGGCCGATCTCGCCGCCGCGGTCGACCGCGCGTGGCCCGCGGACGCCGATCCGGCGCGGAAGCTCGTCGTGTGCACGGGGGGCGAGCCGCTCCTGCAGCTCGATGCGCCGCTCATCGACGCGCTCCACGCGCGCGGATTCCGGATCGCGGTCGAGACCAACGGCACGCTGCCCGCGCCTGCGGGCATCGACTGGATCTGCGTGAGCCCGAAGGCGGGCTCGCCGCTGCGGCAGGCGTCCGGCGACGAGCTGAAGGTCGTCTATCCGCAGCCCCTGCTCGACCTCGCCGCCCTCGCGCGACTCTCCTTCCGGCACTACTTCATCCAGCCCATGGACGGGCCGGACTACGAGCGCAACCTGCGCGCGGCGATCGCGTTCTGCGAGCGCAACCCGCGCTGGCGCCTGAGCCTGCAGACCCACAAGCTCGTCGGCATTCGCTGAGCGCCGCCTTTCGCGGCGTCACCTCCGGAACACGTGCGGCGCATGGCACGACTTGCACTCTGCGGGATTGTTCGGGTGGCCGCCGCCCGAGACGGCCGAGTGGCAGGCGAGGCACCGGTCCTTGCCCACCGTGTAGCCCGCGGCGCCGATCCCCGCGAAATAGCCGGTGAGGTGCGGCTTCGGCCGGCCGACTTCGGAGGGCGTGTGCGTGCCGTGGCAGGCATTGCACTTCACCATCACATGGGTCATGTAGGAGGCCGCGTAATCGCTCACGAGCTTGCCGTCGGTCGCGTGGCACCCGCCTTCGAGGCACGAGTAGCTCGCCTCGACCGCGTACGAGGTATCGAAGGCCGGGGTTTGCGTCGTGTCCGCTCCGGATCCGGGGGCGCCCGGGCCGAAACCGGCGATGGCCGCGCCCGCGGCGAGGGCGAGCGCGATCGCGAAGAATGCCTTGTGCATCATGGTCGTCCTCCTCATGCCTTCTCGATCCGCACCGCGCAGTGCTTGTAGGCGGGCTGGAAGCAGACCGGATCGACGTAGTTCTGCGTGAGCCGGTTCACGGCGACCTTGCGCCCCGCGTTGCGCGCCGTATCCACCGGGTCGATGTCGCCGAAGTGCATGGTCGAGAAGACCATGCCGCGCATGACGCAATCGGTGACGCGCGCCTTCACCACGATCTCGCCGCGGCGCGAGGTGACGCGCACGAGATCGCCGGTCGCGATCGCGTGCGCGGCCGCGTCCAGGTGGTGGATCTCGACGTACTGCTCCGGAACCATCTCGTCGATCTGCACGATGCGCTTGGTCTTGGTGCGCGAGTGGAAGTGGTCGATCACGCGCCCGGTGTTGAGCCAGAACGGGTACTGCGGATCGGGCACCTCGGGCGGCGGCGTGTAGTCGACCGCCCAGAGGTAGGCGCGCCCCCGGTTCTCCGGATCGATCCAGGGCGCGGCGGGCGAGGTGCCGTACTGCGCGCGGTCCCAGTTGGTGTTGAACGTGCCGCCCGTGTAGAGCCGCGCTCCGCCCAGCACGTTGGCCGGCGTCGAGGGCCAGGCAATGCCGCGGTTCGCCTCGAGCTTCGCGTAGGTCATGCCGCTCATGTCCGGCACGCGCCCCGCGCACACCCTCTTCCATTCCTCGAACGCGGCCTCGGTGGTCGCGAATCCGCACAACGACCGGCCGTCCCGGTCCCCGAACCGCGCGGGATCGAGCGCGGCGAGCTTGTCGGCGACCATGCGGATGATGTCGAAATCGGCATAGGCGCCGTACGAGGGGCGCAGCTCGGAGCCGGCCGGATTCACCGCCTGGCGCCCGAGGTTCACGCGCCGCTCCGAGCACGTGTAGGTGCCGGTCTTCTCCGCCCACATGGCGGCGGGAAGGAAGAGGTCCGCGAAGATCTTCGATTCGATCGGATCGTAGATGTCCTGCACCACCGTGAAGGGCCGTCCCGGGTTCGAGAACGAGAGGCTCGCCTCGAGGCGGTTGAGGTCGGGGAGCGTCACCGCGGGGTTGGTGCAGGCGATCCAGAGCACGCGCAGCGCGCCGTCGCGAACCATGTCCGTCATGCTGCGGATCGAGGGCTGCAGGTCGCGATCGGCCGTGATCGGCGTCGTGCCGTGGTGCGGAATGCGGCCGGCCGGGAGGTTCCACAGGCGCTCGAGCTCCTCCACGTGCGCGGGGTTGTAGTAGTTGCGGTAGCCGGCGAGCGCCGAGGAACCGCCCGCCTCGCGGTTGCTCATGGCGGTCGTCTGCCCGGTGATCGAGAACGGCGACGAGCCGGGCCGCCCGATCTTGCCCATGACGAGGTGCATCGCGCAGATCAGGCGCACCGTGTCCGTGGCCCCCATCGACTGGTAGACCCCCTGGATGAAGAGCGACCACACCTCGGGCGAGGCGCCGAGCCATTGGGCGGCGGTCCGGATGTCGGCCGCGGGGACGCCGGTGATCGCGGAGACGCGCTCCGGCGTGTACGACGCCGCTTTGGCGGCGAGCGCGTCGAAATTGCGCGTGGAGGCGGCGATGTACGCCTTGTCGATCCACCCGTTGGCGATGATCTGCTGCAGCAGCCCGTTCATGAGCGCGACGTTGGTGCCCGGATTGAGCTGCAGGTGCAGGTCGGCGCTGCGCGCCGTCGCCGTGCGCCGCGGATCGACCACGATGAGCCTCGGCTTGCGGGTCGAGCGGCGCGCGTTCGCGATGCGCCGCCAGACCTGCGGATGCATCTCCGCGGGGTTCGTGCCGATGAGGAAGAAGCAGTCCGTGCGCTCGATGTCGTCGTAGCAGCCGGGCGGGCCGTCGGAGCCGAAGGTGCTCATGTAGCCGTAGACCGCCGCGGCCATGCAGAGCCGCGTGTTCGAATCCATGGAGCTCGTGCCGACGGCGCCCTTGCCGAGCTTGCCCATGGCGTAGTACTCCTCGAGCATCCACTGGCCCGTGTTGTAGATTCCGACCGAGTCCGGGCCCGGGCCGAGGACCGCGTCGCGGATCTTGTTGGCGAGGAGCGTCACCGCCTGGTCCCAGGTGATGCGGTCGTATCCGCCCGAGGCGTTGCGAAGCAGGGGGTATTTCGCGCGTTCGCCCACGTGCAGCGTCGAGTCGTCGATCGCCTCGTACGCATACAGGCCCTTCACGCACACGCGCCCCGCGTTGGTGGGATGGCGGTCGTTGCCCTTCACGAACACGGCCTTTCCCGCCGCGTTCACGCCGATCTCCACGCCGCAGCCCACGGAGCAGAAGCCGCACACGGAATGGACCCAGCGTGCGACGCCGGCCATGGCGTCGTCGGCCCGCGCCTCGCGGCCGGTCGCGAGGCTGAGGAACCCGCCGCCCGCGACCGCTTGCGCGGCGAGCAGCGTGGACCATTTCAGGAAGGTGCGGCGATCGTGGCTGGCGAGGCGGGGCTCGGATTCGAGCCGCTTCAGCTCGTCGGGCGAAAACGCTGCGAGGGGCGCTTCGGGGCGGCGGGGCATGCGTGCATCTCCTCTGTGACATCGACGGGCCCGGTGCGTTGCCGGGGGCTTTGCGCCATGCACGTCCGCAGTTGTTCTTCGCCCCTCGGGTGCCGCATCGGGGCGCGCTGCGCGGTGCCGAATGCTTCCGGGCCGATCGTCGCATGGCGCGCGCGCGCCGTGGCGCCGCGGAATTGATCCGGTTCAAGGAAAATCCGGTCCGCGCCGGCCGCGGGCACTTCCCGGATACCGCGTTTCACTGCCCGATAAATGTCGGCATCGGCAATTTTTGGCATTGACAATGATTGCCTAGGCAATTAATAATCCTCCGCATCCAGGCAGGAGGAAGCGATGACGATCTACGACCCGGCCCATTTCGACATCCGCACCGCGGTGCCTCCGCTGATCGGGCGGGTGCGCACCGCCTTCATGAGCGCGCTCGACGAGCGCCTCGCGCCCTTCGACGTGAAGTCCGCCGATTACGTGGTGCTCGCGACCATCGCCAACGACATGGCGGACACCGCCTCCACGGTGTGCTCCATCCTCGCGCACGATCCGGGCGCGATGACGCGCCGGATCGACGCGCTGGAAGCGCGCGCCCTGGTGCGGCGCGTGCGCTGCGCCGCGGACCGGCGCGCGATCAAGCTCGAGCTCACCCCCGAGGGCCGCAAGGTCTTCCCGAAGATGCGCGCCGCCGCGGTCGGCATGGTGAACGAGATGCTGCGCGGCTTCACGAAGCCGGAGGTGCGCGCGCTGGAGGACATGCTCCAGCGCATCCTCGCGAACGCGGAAGCCATGCAGGGGCAGGAGGCGACCGCGAAGGAGGCGCGGCGGTGAAGGCGCGCCTCGCGATCGCGCTCGCCTCGGCGCTCGTCGCCGCCTGCGCGAGCATGGGAGGCGAGCATCCCCTCGCCGCGCGCGGCGATGCCGACCGGCTCGCGGCCTCGAAGTCGCTCGCGCAGGCGCCGCTCTCCGACGCGGCCTGGCCCTCGGCCGACTGGTGGAAGCGCTACGGCGATCCGCAGCTCGACGCGCTCGTGGACGGGGCCTTGCAGGGCAGCCCCACGCTCCGCGTGGCCGACGCGCGCGTGCGCAAGGCGATGGCCGCCGCGGGGATCGCGGGCGCCGCCCGCAGGCCCCGGCTGAACGGCAGCGCCAACGCGACCCGCGAGCGCTTCTCCGAGCATTACATCTATCCCCCGCCTTTGGGCGGGAGCTGGGAAACGCCCGCCGACCTCACCGCGACGCTGGGCTACGACCTCGACCTGTGGGGCCGGCTGCGCTCGGCGCACGAGGGCGCGCTCGACGAAGCGCACGCGGCCGAGGTGGACCGCCACGGCGCGCGGCTGCTCCTCTCCACCTCCGTCGTGCGCGCCTACATCCGGCTGCAGCAGGCGTTCGACGAGCTCGACATCGCGAGGAAGCTTTACGAGGAGCGCGAAGCGCTCGTGCGCCTGGTCGAGCAGCGCAAGGACGCGGGCCTCGATTCCGCCGTCGAGCTCCGCGAGGCGCAGGCGGCCGTGCCCGCGGCGCAGGAACGCATCGCGCAGCTCGAGGAGACGATCGAGGTCACGCGCAACCAGCTTGCGGCGCTCGCCGGCGCCGGCCCGGACCGCGGGCTCGCCATCGCGCGCCCGGCGATGAAGGTGGTCGCGAGCGGGGTGCTGCCCACCAGCGTGCCCGCGGACCTCGTCGGCCGGCGCCCGGACATCGTCGCGCAACGCTGGCGCATCGAGGCGGCGGGCCGGAGCATCGACTCCGCGAAGGCCGAGTTCTACCCCGACGTGAACCTCGCCGCCTTCGTCGGCGTGCAGAGCATCGGCCTTTCGGAGCTGCTGAAGGGCGGCAGCGCGCAGCCCGGCGTGGGCGCGGCGCTGCGCCTGCCGATCTTCGACGGCGGGCGGCTGCGCGCCAACCTCGCCGCGAAGGACGCCGACTACGACATCGCGGTGGAGCAGTACAACCAATCGCTCGCCGACGCCCTGCGCGACGTGGCCGACCAGCTCGCGGCGTTGCGCTCCATCGAGCGGCAACGCGCGCAGGCCGCCGAGGGCGTGCGCTTCGCGAGCGAAGCCTACGACCTCGCGAAGCTCCGCTACCGCGAAGGGCTCGGCAACTACCTGCAGGTGCTCGTCGCGGAGACGCAGGTGCTGGGCCAGCGCAACCTCCAGGCCGCGCTCGACGCTCGCGCGCTCGACGCGGGCGTGAGCCTCACGCGCGCCCTGGGCGGCGGCTACTCCGCCGAATGAACACAGGAACGGGAACCAAAATGGACAACGCGAACGGCAACGGAAACGGAAACGGCAATCCCCGGCGCAAGCGCCTGCTCGTCGGAATCCTCGGCACCTTCGCCACGATCGGGATCGCATGGGGCGCCTACTGGTGGCTCGCCGGCCAGTACACCGAAGCCACCGACGACGCCTACGTGGACGGGGACATCGTGCAGGTGACCTCGCAGGTGCCCGGCACGGTGCTCAAGATCGCCGCGAGCGATACCGACTTCGTGAGCGCCGGCACGCCGCTCGTCGAGCTCGACACCGCCGACGCGAAGGTGGCCCTCGACGAGGCCGAGAGCGCGCTCGCGAAGACGGTGCGCCAGGTGCGCAACCTCTTCGAGACCACCGCGCAGCTCGACGAAGCGGTTCGGCAGCGCGAGACCGAGCTCGCGCGCGCGCAGGAGGACCTGCGGCGCCGCGAGCGGCTCTCGGCCTCGGGCGCCGTCTCCGGCGAGTAGCTGCAGCACGCGCG
>DATIVM010000405.1:0-2125 GCA_035465975.1 Usitatibacter sp. | reverse complement strand
GCCGATCACGAACGGCTGGACGCCGACGCCCCCAGTGGGCGCGCGCCGATCGCGGAGGACCGGACGCCGACGCGCCCACGTGGCGGTCGCCGATCGCGATGGACCGGACGCCGACGCGCCCACGCGGGCGGTCGCCGATCGGCGCACGACATTTTCTTCATTTCTGCATTGACAAGATTTCGCTGTCGCCGCGCGCGAGAGCGACGATCGCCTCCACGAAGGCCGCGCGCCGGCACCAGGCGCCCGCGTGTCGCGCGCGCAGCGGCGAAGCGACTCGAGACGTGATCGATCGCGCGAAGGCGCGCCTGGGCGCGGCTCCGGAGGCCGGAAAACCTCGTGGTAGAGCGGAAGCACCACCACGGAGGAGGGCATCATGGACATCGTCGACGACTGGCAGCGCGCGCACGCGGAGCTCTTGCGGATCGCCAAGGAGCGCCTGGCGCTCGATCGCGACGAGGGGCGCTGGCTGCTTGTCGCGCAGCGCATGGGGGTGCATCGCCGGCTCGGGTTCGCGAGCTTCGTGGAGTACGTGGAGCGCATCCTCGGCTACTCGCCCAAGACCACCGGCGACAAGCTCCGCGTCGCGGCGGCGCTCGAAGATCTGCCAGAGCTCGCCGCGAGCTCACTCTCGTGGTCGGCGCTGCGCGAGCTGACGCGCGTGGCGACGCCGGTAACGGAGAAGGAATGGATCGCCGCGACGGCCGGCCGGAGCGTGCGCGGGATCGAGCGCATGGTGAGCGGACGGCGGCCCGGCGATCGTCCGTCGGACCCCGCCGGGCCGCGGCGGCACGTGCTGCGCTACGAGGTGTCGGCGGAGACGCTCGCCACGGTCCGCGAGGCGATGATGAAGCTACGCCGGGACACCGACGCGCCGATCGACGACGACGCGGCGCTGCTGCTCATGGCGCGCGCCGTGCTGGGCGGGCCGGCCGACGCGGGGCGCGCGAGCTACCAGATCGCGCTGACCGTCTGCGAGCGTTGCCGGCAGGGCACGCAGCGCGGCAAGGGCGAAGCGATCCCCGTCGAGCCGGCGGTCGTCGCGATGGCGGAGTGCGACGCGCAGCGCGTGGCCGGCGGTCGGGCGACGCAGGGCGTGCCGCCGGCGGCGCGACGCGAGGTGATGATCCGCGATGGCGGCCGGTGCGCGGTGCCGGGCTGCGTCCATGCGACGTATCTGGATCTGCACCACGTCGATCCGCGCGCCGAGGGCGGCACGCACGATCCGGCGAAGATGCTCATGCTGTGCGGCGCCCACCACCGGCTTCACCATCACGGGCGCTTGATCGTCGAAGGCGACGCCCACGTGGGCTTCACGTTCCGGCACGCCGACGGATCGACGTATGGGCGAGTCGCGTCGGCGCAGCAGGCCGACGACGCGGCGCGCGTGTTCGGCGCGCTCCGCAAGCTCGGCTTCAAGGAGCGCGAGGTGCGGCGCGCGATCGAGCAGGTGCGCGCCCACGTGGGGGAGGGCGTGGAGGCGTGGATCCGCGCTGCGCTCGGCGCGCTGCCGGCGGGCGGCGTGGCCCCGGCGCGGGCGTGAGGCGGCGGCGGCGCAAAGCCCTGCAATTCCACGGCAGGGGGCGTCCCATGTGGGCGCGCGCCCTTGCGCGCGAGATGTGACGAATCATCAGGGCCTTGCCCCCCGCAGCTTGCTTCGCAACTGCTCCCCCTGCCGCCTTCGGCGGGCTCGCTCAGCTCGCTTCGACCGTGGGCAATACTTGCTCGCTCTCCTCAGTGGAGCATCGCGCGCGTGTAGGCGTACACCGCGACGATGATCACGACGTCGATGCAGGCGATCGCGATGGCGTCGCGCCAGCGGAAGCGGACGGTGAACGTCGGATCGTGCGCCTTGATCGCGGAGTAGAGCGCGCCGGACAGCCCGATGTCGATCCACAGCACGTAGTGGTACGCGAACGACAGGAAGAAGATGCCCACGGCGAGACCGGCCCAGGTCGCGGTCAGCGCCATCCCCCAGCGCCGCGCCTCGAGGGCGCCGGAACCGAGCGCCACCACCGGGATCTTGGTGGCCATGTACACGACCGCGGTGAACAGCAACATCCCGGGCAGGCCGATCTCGGCGAGCGCGAGCAGGTACGAGTTGTGCGCCGTGAGATAGTGGTACTCG
>DATIVM010000404.1:0-8314 GCA_035465975.1 Usitatibacter sp. | reverse complement strand
GTATTCGGTCATTGCCGTTTCCTTCTACAGTTTCGCCGTCAGCTCCGGCACCGCCTGGAAAAGATCCGCCGCGAGCCCGTAGTCCGCGACCTGGAAGATCGGCGCCTCGGGATCCTTGTTGATGGCGACGATCACCTTGCTGTCCTTCATGCCCGCGAGGTGCTGGATCGCCCCGGAGATGCCGATGGCGATGTAGAGCTCGGGGGCCACGATCTTGCCCGTCTGCCCCACCTGGTAGTCGTTGGGGCAGTAGCCGGAATCGACCGCGGCGCGCGAGGCGCCGATGGCCGCGCCCAGCTTGTCCGCGAGCGTCTCCAGCATCTTGAAGTTGTCGCCGCTCGCGAGCCCGCGCCCGCCGGCCACCACGCGCCGCGCGCCGCCGAGCTCGGGCCGCGCCGATTGCGCGATCTCGCGCGAGACCACCTTCGATTGCCCCTTGTCGGGCCCGGCCGCGAGCGCCTCGATGGGCGCGTTGCCGGTCGCCGGCGCGGCGTCGAATCCGGTCGCGCGGACCGTCACCACCTTGATGGGATCGGCCGACTGCACCGTCGCGAACGCGTTGCCCGCGTAGATCGGCCGCACGAACGTATCGGCCGACTCCACCGCGGTGATCTCGGAAACCTGCGCGACGTCGAGGAGCGCGGCGATGCGCGGCGCGACGCTCTTGCCGAAGGCGGAGGCCGGCGCGACCACGTGGCCGTAGGCTTTCGCCATCGCCACGACGAGCGCGGCGTAGTTCTCCGGCGAGCCGTCGTCGTAATGGGCCGCCTCGACGTGCAGGACCTTCGAGACGCCGGCGAGCTTCGACGCGGCCTGCGCCGCCCCCTTCGCGTTCGAGCCGGCGACGAGCACGTGCGCCTCGCCCCCCATCTTCGCGGCCGCGGCGATCGCGTTCGGCGTGCCGCCCTTGAGCTCGTTGCCGTCGTGCTCGGCGATGACCAATGCTGTCATTCTCTCTCCGTCGTGCCGCCAGGGCGGGCGGCGATGGATTCCCGCCGTCGCGGGAATGACGATCCTTCAGGACGATCCTTCAGATCACCTTCGCTTCGTTCCTCAGCTTCTCCACGAGCTCGGCCACGTCCTTCACCACGACGCCGGCCTTGCGCTTGCCGGGCTCCGCAACCTTCAGCGTCTTCAGCCGCGCCGCGACGTCGACGCCGAGATCCGCCGGCTTCAGCACGTCGAGCGGCTTCTTCTTCGCCTTCATGATGTTGGGCAGCGTCGCGTAGCGCGGCGTGTTCAGGCGCAGGTCCGTGGTGATCACGGCCGGGAGCTTCACTTCCATCGTCTCGAGGCCGCCGTCGATCTCGCGCGTCACGCGCGCGCAGGCGCCGTCGAGCTCCACCTTGCTCGCGAAGGTGGCCTGCGGCCAGTCGAGCAGCGCGGCGAGCATCTGGCCGGTCTGGTTCGCGTCGTCGTCGATCGCCTGCTTGCCGAGGATCGCGAGGCCCGCGCCTTCCTTCCGCGCGACCGCCCCGAGGAGCTTCGCGACGGCGAGCGGCTGCAGCTCCGCATCGGTCTCGACGAGGATCGCGCGGTCGGCGCCCATCGCGAGCGCGGTGCGCAGCGTCTCCTGGCAGGCTGAGGTCCCGGCGCAGACCGCGACGACCTCGGTCGCCTTGCCCGCCTCCTTGAGCCGCAGCGCCTCCTCGACCGCGATCTCGTCGAACGGATTCATGGACATCTTGACGTTGGCGAGCTCGACGCCGCTCTGGTCCGCTTTCACGCGTACCTTCACGTTGAAGTCGACCACGCGCTTCACTGGGACGAGGATCTTCATGGCGGAGGGGATTCAAACAGGCGTTTGAATTATACCGTCGTTTGCAAATCGCCGAGTTCGAGCCCGAGGAACAACGCCCCCTCGATGGGATTGAAGACGTAGGGCGCGATGGGCCGGAATCCCAGCGCCGAATAGAGCCGGATCGCGGGGCCCATCTGCGGGAGCGTATCGAGCACGATGCGGCGATAGCCGGACGCGCGCGCCTCGGCGCAGACGCGCTCCACGAGCGCGCGGCCCAGGCGCCGCGCGCGCTGCGCCGGCCGCACGTAGAGCCGCTTCATCTCGCACGTGCTTCCATCCACCGGGCGCATCGCGATGCACCCCGCGGCCTCGTCCCCCTCCCACGCGAGGAGGAGCCGGCCCCGCGGCGGCACGTACTTTCCCGGGAGCGACGCGAGCTCCGCCTCGAAATCCTGGAAGCCGAGGTCGATGCCGAGCTCGTCCGCATACTCGCCGAACAGGCGTCGCGCGACGGGAACGTCACGGGGAAACTCGGCGGCGCGAATCGCGATCATCCGGCAGGAGGGCTGGGCCGCGCTACAGCGACCGCGCCCGCTCGCGCAGCACGAATTTCTGGATCTTGCCCGTGGAGGTCTTCGGCAGCTCGCCGAACACCACCGTGCGCGGCACCTTGTAGTGGGCGAGATGCTCGCGGCACCACGCGAGGATGGCTTCGGCGTTCACGGGCCCGGCGCCCGGCTTGAGCACCACGAAGGCGCACGGCGTCTCGCCCCATGTCTCGTCGGGGCGCGCCACCACCGCCGCCTCCATCACCTGCGGATGCCGGTAGAGGCATTCCTCGACCTCCAGCGACGAGATGTTCTCGCCGCCGGAGATGATGATGTCCTTGGAGCGGTCCTTCACCTCGATGTAGCCGTCGGGATGCCACACCGCGAGGTCGCCCGTGTGGTACCAGCCCTCGCGGAACGCCTCGTTCGTCGCGCGCGGGTTCTTGAGGTAGCCCTTCATGATCGTGTTGCCGCGCAGCATCACCTCGCCGAGCGTGGCGCCGTCGCGCGGCACCGGGACGTGGGTCGAGGGATCGGCCACCTGCAGGCCGGCGAGCGTGGGGTAGCGCACGCCCTGGCGCGCCATGAGGCGCGAGCGCGCCTCGAGGTCGAGCTCGTTCCACTCCTCCTGCCACGCGCAGAGCGTCGCCGGCCCGTAGCTCTCGGTGAGGCCGTAGAGGTGGGTCACGCGGAAGCCCATCGACTCCATCGCCTCGATCACCGCCGAGGGGGGCGCCGCGCCGCCGGTCGCCACCTCCACGCGATGCTCGAAGCGCCGCTTCACGGACGCGGGCGCGTGCACCAGCATGTTGAGCACGATCGGCGCCCCGCAGAGGTGCGTCACGCGGTGCGCCTCGATCGCGGGGAAGACGAGCGCCGGATCCACCTTGCGCAGGCACACGTGCGTCGCGCCCACCGCGGTCACCGCCCACGTGTAGGTCCAGCCGCTGCAGTGGAACATCGGCAGCGTCCACAGATAGACCGACTGCGGCGAGAGGCCGAAGGCGAGCGCGTTGCCGAGCGCGTTGAGGTACGCGCCGCGGTGGTGGTACACCACGCCTTTCGGGTCGCCGGTGGTGCCCGAGGTGTAGAGGAGCGCGCACGAATCCCATTCGTCGAGCGGCCCGGGCATGTCGCACGCCGCGTCGCCCGAGGCGAGGAGCTCCTCGTAAGTGAGGCTCCCCAGGCGCTCGCCGCCGGAGGCGAGCGGATCGTCGATGTCCACGACGAGGATCGGCCGCTTCACGCCCCCGAGCGCCTTTGCGACCACCGGCGAGAGCTCGCGGTCCGTGAGAAGGACCTTCGCCTCGCCGTGCTCGAGGCAGAACGCGATGGTGGCGGCATCGAGGCGGTAGTTGAGCGCGTTCAGCACCGCGCCCAGGCCCGGCACCGCGAAGTGCGCTTCGAGGAGCGCCGGCACGTTGGGCGCCATGATCGCCACCGTGTCGCCGCGGCGCACGCCGCGTGCCGCGAGCGCCGATGCGAGGCGCCGGCAGCGCTCGTCGAATTCCCGGTAGGTGTAGCGCCGCTCGCCATGGATCACCGCGGTCTTCCCCGGATAGACCTCGGCGGAGCGGCGCAGGAAATCGAGGGGCGTGAGGGGCGCGTGGTTCGCGCGGTTCCGCCCGAGGTTCGCGACGAAGGGATGGTCCGGGTGCAGTGCGTCCATGGTGCCGACCCTTTGCCGACGCGCGAGCGCGTGCCTAGCGCTTGCGGCGCCGGCGCAGCCACGCCTCGAGCTCGCCGACGATGCCGCGGCGGAACGCGAGCACGCAAACGACGAAGATCGCGCCCTGCGAGATCGTCACCCACGCGCCCAGCTCCGAGAGGTAGCTCTCCATGGCGACCAGCACGAACGCGCCCACCACCGGCCCGAACACGGTGCCGAGGCCGCCCACCAGCGTCATGAGCACCACCTCGCCCGACATGCCCCAGTGCACGTCGGTGAGCGAGGCGAGCTGGAAGACGATCGCCTTGGTGGCGCCGGCGAGCCCCGCGAGCCCCGCCGACATCACGAAGGCCGCGAGCTTGTAGCGCTCGGTGCGGTAGCCCAGCGAGATCGCGCGCGGCTCGTTGTCGCGGATCGCCTTGAGCACCTGGCCGAACGGCGAGTGCACGATGCGGTGGATGAGGAAGAACCCGCCGGCGAAGATCGCGAGCACGGTGTAGTACATCGCGAGCGAGTGCGAGAGCGGGAGGAGCCCGAAGAGCTTCCCGCGCGGCACCGCCTGGATGCCGTCCTCGCCGCCGGTGAACGGCGCCTGCAGGCAGAAGAAGAACACCATCTGCGCGAGCGCGAGCGTGATCATCGCGAAGTAGATGCCCTGGCGGCGGATGGCGATGAAGCCCGCCACGACGCCGAGGAGCGTCGCGGTCGCCGTGCCGGTGAGGATCGCGAGCTCCGGCGTGAAGCCCCAGACCTTGGCCGCGTGCGCCGAGAGGTACCCCGCCATGCCGAGGAACATCGCGTGGCCGAAGGAAAGCAGGCCGCCGTAGCCGATCAGCAGGTTGAAGGCGCACGCGAAGAGCGCGAAGCACAGCGCCTTCATGAGGAACACCGGATAGATCGCCGCCGGGAGGACCACCAGGATCGCGAAGAGGACGATGAAGCCGTTGCGGTGGTAGCGCGCCTCCCACAGCTCGTCGCGCGAGGCGAGCGTCGGCTCTTCGTCGGGGGCGCGCTTCGCGTCGACGGCCATGCTAGCGCTGCCCGAAGAGGCCCTGCGGCCGGACCATGAGGACGATCGCCATGATCACGAAGATCACCGTGCTCGACGCCTCGGGATAGAAGTACTTGGTGAGCCCCTCGATGATGCCCAGCCCGAAGCCGGTGAGGATCGAGCCCATGATCGAGCCCATGCCGCCGATCACCACGACCGCGAACACCACGATGATGAGCGAGGAGCCCATCTGCGGGCTCACCTGGTAGATGGGCGCGGCGAAGACGCCGGCGAGCCCCGCGAGGCCCA
Source organism: Usitatibacter sp. (assembly GCA_035465975.1). Taxonomy (GTDB): domain Bacteria; phylum Pseudomonadota; class Gammaproteobacteria; order Burkholderiales; family Usitatibacteraceae; genus Usitatibacter. The sequence goes on along the minus strand of DATIVM010000404.1, from coordinate 3,056 downwards.
CCCCGAATCCGTAGGTGAGCGTGATCATGCGCGGCACGTTCACGCCGAAGGCCTGCACCAGCGGCGGGTTCTCGGTCGCCGCGCGCAGGTACGAGCCGAGCTTGGTGCGCTCGATGACGAACCAGGTGCCGAAGCAGATCGCGAGGGAGGCGACGATCACCCAGGCGCGGTAGGCGGGCAGGAACATGAAGCCGAGGTTGTAGCCCCCGCCGAGCTTCTCGGGGATCGAGTACGGCAGCCCCGCGGAGCCGAACTGGTTGGTGAAGATCCCCTCGACGATCAGCGCGAGCCCGAAGGTGAGGAGCAGCCCGTAGAGGTGGTCGAGCTTGTAGAGGTGCTTGAGCATGAAGCGCTCGATCGCCATCCCGAACGCGGCGAGCGCGAGCGGCACGAGGAGGAGCGCCCACCAGTACCCGAGCCCCAGCTTGTTGAGCAGGAACCACGCGACGAAGGCGCCGAGCATGTACTGCGCCCCGTGCGTGAAGTTGATGATGTTGAGGAGCCCGAAGATCACCGCGAGCCCCAGGGAAAGGAGGGCGTAGAACGAGCCGTTGATGAGCCCGATCAGGAGCTGGCCCATGAGGGCCGGGACCGAGATGCCGAAAATCGTGGTCACCTAAGCGATCTCTGCTGGATGGGGATGAGCGGCGCCTCGGGCGTCCGCTCCATCCCCGTTCCCGGTTTCGTGCTCGCCTTCAGATCACTTCACGAGTGAGCATCCGCCGTCCTTGAGAGGGCGGAATGCCTCCTCGCCCGGGATCGTGGCGAGCACCTTGTAGTAGTCGTACGGCCCCTTCGATTCCGACGGCGACTTCACCTGGAAGAGGTACGCGTCGTGGATGTTGCGGCCATCCTCGCGCACGTGGCTCTTGCCGAACAGCGGGTCGTCGAAGGGCTTCTTCTTCATCTGGGCGATCACCTTGCCGCCGTCGTCGCTGTTGATCGCGGCGACCGCGTTCAGGTACTCGAGCACGCTCGAGTAGACGCCGGCGTGGACCATGGTCGGCATGCGCCCGTTGTTCTGCGTCGACCAGCGCTTGCTCCAGGCGCGCGTCTTGTCGTTGAGGTCCCAGTAGAAGTTGCCGGTGAGGACGAGCCCCTGCGCCTTCTCGAGCCCGATGCCGTGGATGTCGCTCAGGAACACCAGCAGTCCCGCCATCTTCTGGCCGGCCTTCGTGATGCCGAACTCGGACGCCTGCTTGATCGAGTTGATCGTGTCGCCGCCGGCGTTGGCGAGGCCGATGATCTTCGCCTTCGAGGCCTGCGCCTGGAGCAGGAACGACGAGAAGTCCTGCGTGTTGAGCGGCACCTTCACGTCGCCCAGCACCTTGCCGCCCGCCTTCTTCACGGCGTTCGACGTGTCGCGCTCGAGCGCGTGGCCGAACGCATAGTCGGCGGTGATGAAGAACCAGCTGTCGCCGCCCTGCTTCACCACCGCGGTGCCGGTGCCGTTGGCGAGCATCCAGGTGTCGTACACCCAGTGGATCGTGTTGGGCGAGCACTTGGAGCCGGTGAGGTCCGACGTGCCCGGGCCGGAGGCGAGGAACGCCTTGTTCTTCTCCCTCGTGATCTGGCTGATGGCGAGCGCGACGCCCGAGTTCGGCACGTCGACGATGGCGTCGACGCCCTCCTCGTCGTACCACTTGCGCGCGATCTGGGAGCCCACGTCGGGCTTGTTCAGGTGGTCGCCGCCGACCACCTCGATCTTGAACTTCGGGTGGTGCGCCTTCTGGAAGTCCTCGACCGCCATCTTCGCGGCCGAGAGCGAGCCCGGGCCGCCGATGTCGGCGTACAGGCTCGACATGTCGGAAAGCACGCCGATCTTCACCTCGTTGCCGGAAATCTGCGCCTGCGCCGCGCCTGCGGCGAGCGCCGTTGCCGGGATCGCGGCCAGGAGCTTCAGCTCGAACCTCATTGTCGTTCTCCTCTGTTGTCCTTCAAGTTACACCCCCAGGTATTCGTGCAGCATACCGGTCTTCGACGGGAGCTCCGCGGCCGTGAACGATTCCGCCACCCGGCCGTGCTCCACCACGTAGTGACGGTCCGCGAGCGGGCCCGCGAACCGGAAATTCTGCTCCACCAGCACGATCGTGAACCCGCGCTGCTTGAGCTTCACGATGACGCGCGCCAGCGCCTGCACGATCACCGGGGCGAGGCCCTCGGTGATCTCGTCGAGGAGCAGGATCTGCGCGCCGGTGCGCAGGATCCGCGCCATGGCGAGCATCTGCTGCTCGCCGCCGGAGAGCTTGGTGCCCTGGGCGGTGGCGCGCCGCTCGCGCAGGTTCGGGAACATCTCGTAGATCTCCTCGATCGACATGCCGCCCTTCGCGATCTCCGGCGGCAGCGTGAGGTTCTCCTCGACCGAGAGGCTGGAGAAGATGCCGCGCTCCTCGGGGCAGTAGCCCACGCCCAGGTGCGCGATCCGGTAGGTCGCGAGCCCGACGGTCTCCACGCCGTTCACGACGATCGATCCGGAGCGCCGGCCCACCAGCCCCAGGATCGACTTGAGGGTCGAGGTGCGGCCCGCGCCGTTGCGGCCGAGGAGCGTCACGACCTCGCCCTTGCGCACCGCGAAGCTCATGCCGTGCAGCACGTGCGACTCGCCGTACCACGCGTGCAGGTCGGAGACGCGCAGGACCTCGTCAGCCATGGGCGCCCGCCTCGGCCGAGCCCATGTAGGCCTCGATCACCTGCGGATTGCGCGAGATCGCCGAGTACGGGCCCTCGGCGAGCACGGCGCCGCGCGCCATCACGGTGATCGTGTCGCAGATGCCGGAGACCACGCTCATGTTGTGCTCGACCATCAGCACCGTGCGCCCGGCGGCCGCTTCCTTGATGAGGGCCTGCACGTGCCCGACGTCCTCGTGGCCCATGCCCGAGGTGGGCTCGTCGAGGAGCATGAGCTCGGGCTCCATGGCGAGCGTCGTCGCGATCTCGAGCGTGCGCTTGCGGCCGTAGGCGAGCTCGCCCGCGTGCACGCGCGCGAACTGCGCGAGGTCCACGCGCTGCAGCAGCGCCATGACGCGGTCGTTAAGCCCGTTGAGCGACTTCTCGCT
>DATIVM010000403.1:0-3369 GCA_035465975.1 Usitatibacter sp. | reverse complement strand
CGAGCAGCGTCTTGAACGCCTCCAGCCTGGGCACCGCGATCGACTCGCTCTTGCGGCGCCGCTGCGGGATGGAGCCGCCGCGCTGGGTGCGCAGCTCGTGCAGGTACTTCATCTCCGGCGAGTCGTCCGCCGGCTTGTAGTACGGGATCTCGGCGAGCTTGTCGTCGGGGATCGGGATGTTGAAGCGGTCGCGGAACTGGCGCAGCGCCTCGCCGGGCATCTTCTTCTGCTGGTGCGCGATGTTCTTGCCTTCGCCCACCGCGCCCATCCCGTAGCCCTTCACGGTCTTGGCGAGGATCACCGTCGGCTGCCCGGTGTGCTTCATGGCCGCGGCGTAGGCCGCGTACACCTTGTGCGGATCGTGGCCGCCGCGGTTGAGGCGCCAGATGTCCTCGTCGGACATGTTCGCCACGCGCGCCTTGAGCTCGGGGTACTTGCCGAAGAAATGCTCGCGCACGTACGCGCCGTCGCGGCTCTTGAACTTCTGGTACTCGCCGTCGACCGCTTCCTCCATGCGCGTCAGCAGCAGCCCGTCGCTGTCGCGCGCGAGCAGCGGATCCCAGTACGAGCCCCAGATCACCTTGATCACGTTCCAGCCCGCGCCGCGGAAGTCGGCCTCGAGCTCCTGGATGATCTTGCCGTTGCCGCGCACCGGGCCGTCGAGGCGCTGCAGGTTGCAGTTCACGACGAAGATCAGGTTGTCGAGGCCTTCGCGCGCGGCCATGCCGATCGCGCCCATCGATTCCGGCTCGTCCATCTCGCCGTCGCCCATGAAGGCCCATACGCGGCGCTCCGCGGTCTTCGCGAGCCCGCGGCCCTCGAGGTAGCGCAGGAACCGCGCCTGGTAGATCGCCTGGATCGGGCCGAGGCCCATCGACACGGTGGGGAACTGCCAGAAATCGGGCATCAGCCACGGGTGCGGATACGACGGGATGCCGTGGCCGTCCACTTCCTGGCGGAAGTTGTCGAGCTGCTCCTCGGTAAGGCGCCCTTCGAGGAACGCGCGCGCATAGACGCCGGGCGAGGAGTGGCCCTGCATGTAGACGAGGTCGCCGCCGTGCGATTCGCCCGGCGCGTGCCAGAAATGGTTGAAGCCGACGTCGTAGAGGGTCGCCGCGGAGGCGAAGCTCGCGATGTGGCCGCCGAGCTCGAGGTTCTTCTTGCCCGCGCGCAGCACCATCGCGACCGCGTTCCAGCGCACGATCGAGCGCAGCGTGTGCTCGATCGCGGGATCCCCCGGCATGCGCTCCTCGAGGTGCGGCGGGATCGTGTTGATGTAGGCGGTGTTCGCGCTGTAGGGCAGGTACGCGCCGGAGCGGCGCGCCTTGTCCACCAGCTGCTCGAGGATGAAATGCGCACGCTCCGGGCCTTCGTTGGCGAGCACGGCCTCGAGCGAATCGACCCATTCGCGAGTCTCCAGCGGATCGACGTCCTGCAGGCGGTCCATGTCGTTTCGGCCTCTCGGAAAACCCCAATCGTATAATGACTCGCGACCCGGCCGGAAAGCTCCGCGGGCACAGGAATTTTGCCGCGGCGGACGAAATGCGACCCCCATTCGCGTGCGCGAGGCGGCCGAGCGAATATTCACGGCAATTCAGGAACATCGCGCCGGAAGCGGGATTGTTTCTGAAAAAAGCTTTTTAAGTTATTATAAATCCGAGTTTTTGCGCGCTTTTGCCGGAGGGTCGGGAAGCGCGCGCCGAGCGCACGGGATGCGCCCGGGGAGAGCGCATTCCAACGACAACAACCGGTCACGGTATGGAAGAACAGGCGCACGGCAACAGGGAGGGCGGCCGCGGAGCGGCCGGCGCGAGCCCGGTGCGGGGACATCGATGAGCTTGCCGCAGGCATTGCAGGCGGCGAGCCTCACCGATCCCGGGCGCGTGCGCGACCACAACGAGGATTGCATCGAGTCGCGTCCCGAGATCGGCCTCTACGTCCTCGCGGACGGCATGGGCGGCTACAACGCCGGGGAGGTGGCGAGCGGCATGGCGACGTCCCTCATCAGCGAGGGCCTCGTGGAGGCGTGGAACCCGCGCATGGTCGAGCGGCTCGGCCGCGAGGAGGCGAAGGCCCTCGCCGAGCGCCTCATCCGCGAGCAGATCGAGCGCGCGAACACCGCCATCTTCACCACCTCGCAGAACAATCCCGAGTGCGCGGGCATGGGCACGACGCTCGTGATGAGCCTCTTCTACGACAACTTCGTCGCGGTGGCGCACATCGGCGACTCGCGCCTCTACCGCGTGCGCGGCGACTCCATGGAGCAGGTGACGCGCGACCATTCGCTGCTGCAGGAGCAGCTCGACTCCGGCCTCATCACGCCGGAGGAGGCGAAGCTCTCGCAGAACAAGAACCTCGTCACGCGGGCGCTGGGGATCGATCCCACGGTCGAGCCCGAGATCCACGTCCACGAGGCGGAGCCCGAGGACCTCTACCTGCTCTGCTCCGACGGGCTCTCCGACATGGTCGAGGACGAGGAGATCCGGCTCACCCTCATCACGCTCAAGTCCAACCCCGACCTCACGGTCCAGCAGCTCGTGCAGGCCGCCAACGACAACGGCGGCCGCGACAACATTTCGGCGATGCTCATCCGCGTCGCGCAGCCCTTCGGCATCCAGCGCGGCTGGCTCGCGCGGCTGAAGGCAATGTTCAGGTAAGACCCCAAGGAAAACGACCATGGCCAAGCTCATCCTCAGCGTCGACGGGCAGGTGCTCAAGGAGTACACGCTCTCCAAGGAGCGCACCCTCATCGGGCGCAAGCCCCATAACGACATCCAGATCGACAACCTCGCGGTGAGCGGCGAGCATGCGGCCATCATCACGATCCTCAACGACTCGTTCATCGAGGATCTCGGCAGCACCAACGGGACCATGGTCAACGGCAAGCCGATCAAGAAGCACTTCCTGCAGAACAACGACGTGGTGGAGATCGGCAAGCACAGGCTCAAGTACTTCAACGACGCGCCGGCCCAGGCGACCGCGGCGGACTTCGAGAAGACGATGATCATCCGCAACCCCGCCAAGGCGGGTCCGCCGCCGGAGAAGGCGATGGGCGACACGCACACGAACCTGAAGGCCCTGTCGCCCGAGCAGGCGAAGCCCGGCGGCGCGCCGCCGCCTTCCGGGCCCACCACCACGACGCCTCCGGGCCCCGCACCCACCGCCGCTCCCGCGGCACCGGCGCCCCCGGCGGCCCAGGCGGCCGCGCCCGGCGGGCCGCTGCGCGAAGCGGCGATCCAGGTCCTTTCCGGGGCGGCCGCGGGCAAGACGCTCGACCTCACCAAGAACCTCACCACGATCGGCAAGCCCGGCGTGCAGGTCGCCGTGATCACCAAGCGGCCCAACGGCTACTTCATCACCCACGTGGAG
>DATIVM010000402.1:0-1526 GCA_035465975.1 Usitatibacter sp. | reverse complement strand
GGGCTCGGCGGGCTTCGCCGCTTCCGGGGCCGGAGCGGCGGCGGTCGGCGGCGCCTCCGCGGCCGCGGGCGCCGCGGCGGTCGCGGGCGCGACGCTCGCGAGCTCCGCCGTGGAAGGCTTCTTGGTCGCGACGAGGATCCCCAGCACGACGACGAGGGCCGCGAGCGCGCCCGCGATCACCGTGAGCTTCTTCTTGTCGTGGACGAACGAGGGGATCGTGAGCGTCACGGTCGCGTTGCCGGGCGACTGCGGGCCGGTGCGCGACTTGCGCGCGTTGGGCGAGGTGGAGGACGCGCGGTCCTTCATCCCGTCCTTCGCCTTCTGCAGCGCGCCCTCGTGGTGGCCGACCACGTAGATCTCGTGCTCGCGCACGTGCTTGTCGGTGCGCGAGCCCTCGTACGTGAAGAGCTTGGCGTACTCGCTCGCCAGGTTCGAGACCACGTCGTAGTACGAGCGCGAGACGACGATCTGCCCGGGACGCGCGAAGCTCATGATGCGCTGCGCGACGTTGATGCCGTCGCCGATGATGTTCGGGTGCCCGTTGATGTCCTTCACGAGCTTCACCGGCCCCAGGTTGATGCCCATGCGCACCGAGTCCTCGCCCGAGGCCTCGACCTGGGTGGAGGTCTGCCCCTCGCGCATCATCGCCTCGCGCAGGGAGAGCGTCACGAAGAGCGCGTCTTCCGGATCGCCGAGAAAGCTGATGGCCGCGCCGTCGCCCGTGTCGAGGATGATGCGGTCGTTGACCGGGATGTCCTGGATCGCTTCCGAGAGGTTGTTCGTGAGCGCGGTCTTCAGCCGGATCTGCTCGGTGACCGGCTTCTTCGAGTAGCCGACGAGGTCGATGAACACGACGCTGCAGATGAACGTGCGGTTTGCCTGATCGAGCATCGTGTGCGGCCTGGTCTGGAACGGCGGGTCGCCGACCCCTCCCGGTAGTTGTCGATTAGTTGTGGTAATGCAGGGACTTACAATGCGAATTTCGGGCAATTCCTAGTTTAACCGATCAGCCTGAAAAAAGCCTGTGTTCCCCGTCACAGCTCCAGGGTTTGCCCGCTCAGGCCACGCCCGTCGGGGCCGAGCAGGTACAGGAAGGCCGCCGCGGCCGCTTCCGGCGTGCGCAGCTTCGTGGGGTCCTCGCCCGGATGGCTCTGCAGCCGCTGCGGCGAGGCGATCGGCCCGGGGATGAGGACGTTCATGCGCGGCTTGCCCGCGTGCTCGAGCTCGTCGGCCCAGATCGCGGCGAGCGTCGAGAGGCCCGACTTCGCCACGGCGAAGCCGCCCCAGTACGCGAGGGGATGGGCGCCGTGCGTCTCGCCGGTGAAGACCACCGAGCCGTCGGGCGCCGCGGAGAGCAGCGGCAGGCACGCGCGCGTGAGCGCGAAGGGCGCGGCGAGGTTCACGCGCAGGAGCTCGAGCCATTGCTCGAGCGATTGGTTCGCGAGCGGGCCGAGCGGCACGAAGCGGCTCGCGCAGTGCACGAGGCCGTCGAGGCGCTTCAGGTCGCGCCGCACGAGCGCGGCGAG
>DATIVM010000401.1:0-1812 GCA_035465975.1 Usitatibacter sp. | reverse complement strand
AGAGCGCCGGAAGGCTCGGGCGCGCGCGCAGGCGGTCGCGCTCGGTCTCGCAGCGGATGCAGCGCGCGGCCTGGGGCTGCGCGAGCAGTCGTTCGTAGGCGATGGGGGCGCCGCAGTCGGCGCATTTGCCGTAGTGGCCCGCGTCGATGCGGGCGAGCGCCTCCATCACCGCGTTGAGCTCCGCCGCGTCGCGCTCGACGCCCGCGAGCTCGATGCCGCTCTCGAGGTCGGTGACCGGCTCGTCGCCCGGCTCCGCGCGGCGATCCGGCAGACCGAGCTGCGCCGGCGTGGCGCTCGCGTGGAGCGCCTCGGCGATCTCCGCGCGCAGGACGCGCGCGCGCTCGGAAAGGCGCGTGCGCAGCGTCTCGCGTTGGGCCTGGTTGAGGTGGAACATGGCGTTTCCTATCGGCAGACGAGCACCGGGGTGCGCGAGTGCGTGAGGACCTTCGTGGTCTCGCTCCCGAGGAGGAGGCCCGCGATGCCGCGCCGGCCGTGGGAGGCCATCACGACGACGTCGCACTTCGCCTTCTTCGCGGTGTCGACGATCGATTCCCAGGGCTGGTCGTGCGTCACGGCCACGGAATCGAAGGGAACCTTCGCCGCGTCGGCCTCGGCCTTCACCTTGTCGAGGGCCTTCTGCGCCTCCTTCTCGACCGCCTTCTTGTACTCCTGCGGCGAGAACGATTCCGGGTAGTACATGATGCCGTCGCCGGTGGTCGGCGGCACGTACGGCGCCATCACGTGGATCGCGGTGACCTTCGCCCCGTGGACCTTCGCGAGGGCCACGGCCGTCCTGGCGGCCTTGAGCGAGAGCGGCGACCCGTCGGTGGGCACCAGGATGTGCTTGAACATTCCCTTTCCTAGTTCTGCTCGTGGATCATCACGGCGCGCAGGCCCTCGGTGTCCAGGATGTGGATGTGCTTCTGCTGCACCTCGATCAGCTCGTCGGCCTGGAAGCGCGAGAAGAGGCGGCTCACCGTCTCGAGCGAGAGCCCGAGGTAGCTGCCGATCTCGTCGCGCGTCATGCGCAGGTGGAACTCGTTCGGCGAGTAGCCGCGGGCCTGGAAGCGCTGCGAGAGGTTGAGGAGGAACGCGGCGAGCCGCTCCTCGGCGCGCATCGTGCCGAGCAGCATCATGACGCCCTGGTCGCGCACCAGCTCGCGGCTCATCACCTTGGAGAGCTGGCGGTGCAGGCCCGCTTCCTCGAGGCGGCTGTAGGGGATCACGCAGACCTCGCTGTCCTCGAGCGCGACCACGTCGGCCGCGTGGCGGTCGTTGCCGATGCCGTCCATGCCCACGATCTCGCCCGCCATGTGGAAGCCGGTCACCTGGTCGCGGCCGTCCTCGAGCACCACGCTCGACTTGAAGAAGCCGCTGCGCACCGCGTAGAGCGACTCGAACTCCTCGCCGTTGCGGTACAGGGTCTCGCCGCGCTTCACGCGCTTGCGCGTGTAGACCACCTCGTCGAGGCGCGCCATGTCGTTCGCCTGCAGGCCGCAGGGCAGGCAGATCTCGCGCAGGTTGCACGCGGCGCACTTGGTGCGGAACTTCGCCACCGTGGTGACGCCGCGCGAGGCGTCGGACGGGGAACGACTGATGCTGATCGATCTCATGGGGGTGGCGATGGCGGTCGCGATGCTCATGGCGGATCCTCTGGTCAATGGCGCGTGGCTGCGATTTCCGCGATGACCTCGCGCACACGGTCGAATTCGCGGGACTTGTCCAGGAAATAGGCGGCGCCGGCGTCGTGCGCGGCGCGGCGATACTGGGGCTCGGCGTGGTTGGTGAGCACGACGAACACGACTTCGGGGG
>DATIVM010000400.1:0-5676 GCA_035465975.1 Usitatibacter sp. | reverse complement strand
GGTGATCTCGGTGCTCGACTACACGCAGGGCTTCGGCCACACCGACCAGGTCGAGTGCTAACGCCGCCGGCCTAGCGCTCCATCGCCACGACGAGGTAGCGCGCCGGCCCCACCTCGATGAGGTCGCCCTGGCGGATCGGCGCGGAGCCGGCGCCCACCTCGCGCCCGTTCACGCGAACGGTCTCGCGCGAGAGGCGGCTCACGTAGAGCGAATCACGGCGCCACGCGAGCACCGCCGACTGCCCCGATTCGCCGATCATCGTGTTGGGCTGGTCGAGGCGCAGCGGCGGGGAATCGCGGTCCAGCCGCTGGAGGCCGAGGGGAGGCGCGACGGCGCGAGCCTCGGGCGTGGGCTGCGTATCGACGAGCGGAAGGGCGGCCGCGCGCGGCGGAGCGGAATCGGCGGGCGCGGCCTTCGCCGCCTGCGCCCCCTTGCCCGGCGCGGGGGCGCCGGTCGACTGGAAGGTCACCTCCGGATTCACCGGCACGGCGGGAAGCATCGCCTCGTCGAACACGTACATGCGGTGGCTGCCGACCTGGATCACGTCGAGGTGCTGGACCGCCTGCCGCTTGACGGGATGCCCGTTGATCTTCACGCCGTTCGTGCTGCCCGTGTCCTCGGCGAACCAGCCGCTGCCGTCGTGCTCGAGCTTCATGTGCCGCTTGGAGACGCTGATGTCGTCGATCGCGATGTCGCACGCCGGATCGCGCCCGACCACGACGAGCGGCTTGTCGATGCGCACTTCGCGCAGGAGATCATGGCCGTGCGTGAGCACGATGCGCATGGGGGATATCGGTTGCGTCACGCGGGGTTCCATCGGGCGAGGGGGCGGCCCGCGGCGCCTGCTCCGGGGCGGAGCGTGCCGCAAGCGGCGCTAGTTTACCGTCGCGAGGCGAGGCGCACGCGCCTGCGGCGATTTTCTTTCGCGCGCCGCCGATTCTGTGAACCGCGTCACAGAATCGGGCCGCGCGTCCGCGCTAGAGGTCCAGCACGAGCCGCGCGGTCCGCGCGCGCGACACGCAGATCATGATCTGGTCGTGCTGCTCGTCCTCGTCGAGGACGTAGTCGCGGTGGTCCGCGGCGCCTTCGAGGAGCCGCGTGCGGCACGTGCCGCAGGTGCCGCTCTCGCACGAGCTCGGCACCTCGATCCCGCTGCGCCGGATCGCCTCGAGGATGCTCACGCCCGCCGGGACCGGCACCTCGCGCCCGGCGCGCGCGAGGCGGACGACGAACCCGTGCTCGCCCGCGCCGCCCGCGTCGAAATCGCGGGTGCCGAAGTCCTCGAAGTGCAGCGCCGACGACGGCCAGTGCGATGCGGCCTGCTTCACGGCGCTCATGAGGCCGCGCGGGCCGCAGCAATAGACATGCGCCTCGCCTTCGCGCCGTGCGAGCCGCGGTGCGAACGGCAGGATGGGCAGCGGCTCGCCGCGGTCGTGGTGGATGCGCACGCGTCCTTCCCATTCCGGCCCGGAAAGGACATCGAGGAATGCCGTTTCCGCGGGGGACCGCGTGCAGTATTCCAGGTGGAAATCGGCCCGGCGCGCCAGGAGCTCGCGCGCCATCGCGAGGATCGGCGTGATGCCGATGCCGCCGGCGACGAGGAGGTGCGAGGACGCCTCCTCGGCGAGGGGGAAGTAGTTGAACGGACGCGAGACCTCGAGGCGCATGCCGACCCGCGACTCGTCCACCATGCTCACGGATCCCCCCTCGCCGCCCGCCTCGCGCTTCACCGCGATCACGTAGCGTTGCCGCTCCGAGGGCGAGTCGCACAGCGAATAGCGGCGCGAGAGGCCGTTGGGAGCGACCACGACGACGTGCGATCCCGCCGTGAACGCGGGGAGCGCTTCGTCGTCCGGATGGGCCAGCACGAAGCGCACGACGTCCTTCGCGACGAGCGCCTTCTCGCGCAGCACCAGCGGTTGCAGCTCGCCGGACTCCTTGTCCGGCGTTCCGATGTACGTGGTCATCGCGCGCCGTCCCCGACGGGGCGGGCCGGCGCGCACTGGTTCGCGAGCGCGACCTCGCGGCCGCCGCGCGCCGACTCGATCGCGGCGATGCACAGCTCGAGGGTCGCGAGTCCCCAGCGGCCGTCGTGGATCGGAGGGCGCACGCCCGCGATGGCGTCGAGCAGCTCGTCGAACAGCAGGTCGCGCGGCGAGCGATCGACCGGGACCGGGATCGCCGCGACGCCGTCGCGCGTATGGACGGCGAGGCCTCCGGGCGTCTGCCGCACGTCCCCGCGCTCGCACGAGAGCACCGTGAGGCCGAAGATCGGCGGATGCGGCGCGCGCGCGGGAATGGCGTTGCGCGCGCGCTCCGCCTTCGCGCGCCGCTCCTCCTCGGCGGACTTCGGCGCGCCCGCCGCGGCACGCGGCTTCGCGGGCGCCTGCGGGAATCCCCACTCGCCGATGCCGAAGGTGAGCTCGGCGCCCGGCAGGTGGCCGTAGCCGCTGTAGACCGCCGTGCCCGCCGCGCCGTCCTCGAAATCGACGAAGGCGACATGCGCGCCGACGGTGGAGCGCGACGGATCGAAATCGAACGTCTTCGCGCGCACGCTGCGCGCGCGCCCGCCGCAGAGCAGCCGCAGGATGTCGAACTGGTGCGCGCCCTGCCGGAACGTGACGCCGCCGCCCTTGGCGAGGTCGAGCTCCTCCGGCCGCCTCGGCCGATACACCCAGTCCGTGAAGCACCAGGTGTTCGCCATGCGCGGCGCGCCGAGGCTTCCCTCCTCGACGAGCGCGCGCATGCGGGCGATGGGCGCGTCGTAGCTGTGCGAGTGGCCGACGAGCAGCACCTTCCCCGCGCGCTCCGCCGCCTCGATGATGCGCCGCGCGTCGGCGATCGAGGTCGCCATGGGCTTCTCGAGCAGCACGTGCTTGCCGGCGGCGAACGCGTCGCGCGCCTGGGCGGCGTGCATCTCCGTGGGCGTCGCGATGCACACCGCGTCGAGCGAGCGGTCCCCGAGCATCGCCTCGAGATGCGGGTAGGCCGCGACCTCGTCGAGCGCGCCGAACTCCGCGCGGATCTCCGGCGCCGGATCGGCGATCGCGCGCAGGCTGAAGCCGCGATGGGCCTGGAGGGCGGGGACGAACGCGCGCCCGGCGGTGCCGAGGCCCGCGATGCCGATGCGGATCACGGGGCCTCCCGCTCGAGGTTGCCGACGATGCCCGCGAGCACCCGGCGCGCCGCGGCGATGTCCGCCGGCGCAATGCCTGCGAGCGCGACGCGATTCACCTCCTCGGCCGCGCCGACCGCGACGCTGCGCAGCGCGGCGCCCTTCGCCGTGAGGAACACGCGCACCTGCCGCTGGTTGCCCGGGACCTTGCGCCGCGCGACGTAGCCGAGCGCCTCCATCTGGCGCAAGGCGGCGAAGGCCGACGGCTCCGCCACGCGCGCCTGCTCCGCGAGCTGGCGCTGGGTGATGCCGTCGGTCTGCCACAGGACGCGCAGCAGCGTCCAGTGGCCGTATTGCACGCCGTGGCCCGCGAGCCGCTCCTGGAGCGCGCGCGACGTCTCGCGGAACGCGAGCTTCACGAGGTGCGCGATGCGCTCGTCGGAAAGGGCCTCGCGCCAGCGCAGGACGGGCGGCTCACGCGGCGGCGGCGGTTTGCGGGCGGCGGCGGTCATGGGCTCCTCGCTTGATGTTAGTTACCTAAGTTCGTATAGTCAAGACGATGGCGCGCCGCCTTCCCCGATCCCTCCGGGCCGGCGCCGCGGGCCGCTGGATAGTCACCTAAGCAGATCGAGAGGAAACCGACGATGGAAACCGCCGAGCAGAACGACCTCCTCACGCGCATCGGGCCGGGCACGCCGATGGGCGGCCTGATGCGCCGGTACTGGCAACCCATCGCGGCCGTGGCGGAGCTCGAGAAGCGCTGGACGAAGAAGGTGCGGCTCCTCGGCGAGAACCTCGTCCTCTTCCGCGACCGGCAGGGACGCCTGGGCCTCATCGAGGAGCAATGCCCGCACCGCCGCGCCTCGTTCCTGCACGGCATCCCGACGCAGGACGGCATCCGCTGCCCCTACCACGGCTGGGAGTTCGACGGCCGGGGCAAGTGCCTCTCGCAGCCCAACGAGCCCGACAATCCCAAGTTCCGCGAGAAGGCGTGCACGACCGCGTACCCGGTGGAGACGATGGGCGGCCTCGCATGGGCCTACCTGGGACCGGAGCCGCGCCCGCTGCTGCCGCGCTTCGACGGCTTCGTCGCCGAGGGCGCGATCCGCATGATGGGGCGCGCGCTCATCCCCGCGAACTGGCTGCAGATCATGGAGAACTCGATGGACCCGATCCACACCGAGTGGCTCCACGGGCACCACTACGAATTCCTGAAGGAGCAGGAAGGGGTGAAGGTCGCGATCAGCGCGCACCACGAGAAGATCGATTTCCGCGAGTTCGAGTTCGGGCTCACCAAGCACCGCCTCCTTGCCGGCCACTCGGAGGATTCCGACGACTGGCGCATCGGCCACCCGATCGTGTTCCCGAACATGCTCGCGGTGGGCAACGGCGACGAGGCCACGCGCTACTACTCCTTCCAGATCCGCGTGCCCGCCGACGACGAGCACACGCTGCACCTCTGGTACAACGCCTACGTGCCGCCGCGGGGCGCGGCCGTGCCGCCGCACCTGCTCGAGCGCGTGCACGTCTACGACGTCCCCTGGCTCGACGAGAACGGCGAATTCATCGTGGACAACCTCGACGGCCAGGACATGATGGCGTGGATCACGCAGGGACCGATCGCCGACCGCACGCGCGAGAACCTGGGCTCCTCGGACAAGGGCGTGGCGATCTACCGGCGCGTGCTGCGCCGCGAGCTCAGGAAGATCGCCCAGGGCGAAGACCCGATGGGCATCCTGCGCGATCCCGCCCGCAACGCCCGGATCGACCTGCCGAACGAGGGCAAGAAGCACCACAACAGCGACGGCTTCGCGCACTTCATGATGCGCACCCACGCGAAGTACTCGCCGATCGCGCACGAGGTGGCGGCGCTCTACGAGGGCGAGGCCGCGCGCGGCTCACGGCAGCCGGAAACCGTGCGCTAGGCCCTCATCGGGGTCAAGGCGGCGCGCTGAGGGCGGACCCGACGACGTCACGCAGCCTCTTCGCGGCGTACGCGAAGAACGCCGCCATGGCGTCGACGAGCTTGCCGTCGCCCTCCCCCACCGCGCTGCCGCGGTGCCTCCCGAGATCGAGCGCGTACGCCGCAATGTCGTCCACGCTTCGCAGCCTGCGCGGCTGGCACGGCCCGGGCAGGCGCGCGACTTCCCGGTCGTCGAGGCTCGCGACGAAATAGCGCGCGATCTCCATCACCTGGGATTCCGAATAGGCGGCATCGAGCCGCTCTTCCCACCTGACGTTCGCCATACGGACCTCCTTCCACCGGCGGCGCCACGAGACGCTGCTGTCGAAATGCACCTCCTCGCTCTCGATCGTCGCCGGACGCCCGTGAATGTTGCGCAACCGGCTCGAGGCGTTCGAGAAGAAGATCGCCAGGTCGAGCAGCAGCTTGTACGACGACTCGGCCGCGGGCGACTCGTACAGGACGAGATTGAACGCGTACGACGTGACGTCCCTCGCCGAACGCAGGCGGCGCGGCGTGCAGGCTTGCGGCAATCGCTGGATCTCGGACGAGTCGAGGGATGCCATGTAATCCCGCGCGATCGCGATCACCTCCGCG
>DATIVM010000399.1:0-5689 GCA_035465975.1 Usitatibacter sp. | reverse complement strand
CGAGCCGCTGGAGACCGCGTACCCGACCCTCACTTTCGGCATCTTCATGATCGCGATGACGCTCCTCGGCGGCAAGGGAACGCTCTGGGGGCCCATCATCGGCGCGACGGTGTTCTACACCCTGCGCGAGCTCACCTGGACGTACCTCCTGGGCTGGCAGTACATCGCGCTCGGCGTGCTCATCATCGTGAACGTGGTCTTCTTCCAGCAGGGGATCCTCGGCTGGGTGAGGAGCCGCAAGCCCGAGTGGTTCGGCGTCCAGGTCGAGGAGCCGCGCGACAACGCGCCGGTCGCGGCGAGCAAGGTGGCGAACGCATGAGCGAGCCGATCATCGAGGTGCGCAACGTGCGCAAGGCGTACGGCGGCGTGGTCGCGAACCGCGACGTGACCCTCTCGGTCGAGCGCGGCAGCATCACCGGCCTCATCGGCCCCAACGGCTCCGGAAAGACGACCCTCTTCAGCTCCATCGTCGGCCAGCACCCGATCGACTCCGGGTCCATCCGCTTCGAGGGCCGCGAGATCTCCGGGCTCGGCGTGCAGGAGATCGCGCGCCTGGGAATGGTCCGAACCTACCAGCAGACGCGCGTCTTCCCGAAGATGGACTGCGTGCAGAACCTGATGGTCTCGCTCCCCCAACGGGGGGCGGCCTGGAGGGAGATGTTCCGGCCGTGCTCTTCGGACGTCATCGACCAGGCGGAGCACCTCCTCGAGTTCGTGGGCCTGTACTCCAAGCGCAGGCTCCCGGCCGGCTCGCTCTCCTTCGGGCAGCAGAAGCTGCTGGAGTTCGCGATGGCGCTCATGAACGAGCCGAAGGTCCTGCTCCTCGATGAGCCCACGGCGGGGATCAATCCCACGCTCATCAACGGCCTCATCGACCGGCTGAAGCGCGCCAACAACGAGTTCGGCATCACGCTCTTCGTGATCGAGCACAACATGCGCGTGGTGATGAACCTCGCGCAGCACATCTACTGCATGGCGTTCGGCGAGGTGCTCGCCTCGGGCACGCCCGCCGAGATCAAGGACGACCCGCGCGTGATCGACGCCTACCTCGGAGCGGCCGCATGAGTGCCGGACCCGCGTTCGGCTCGAACGGGAAGACCCGCGCCGCGGGCTACCACGAGGGCGAGGTCGACGTCGTCCTGTCGGTCGACGCCGTGGCGCGCGAGGCGCAGGCGCTGCGCGCCTCGATTCCCGAGGAGAGCCTCGCGGCGCTCGCCGGCGGCCGGCCGTTCCTTTCGGTGCGCGGCCTCCGGGCGGGCTACGGCAACATGGAAATCCTGCACGACTTCACGCTCCACGTCGGCCGCGGCCAGTCGCTCTGCCTCATCGGCCCCAACGGCGCGGGGAAGTCGACGGTGCTGCACTCGATCTACGGCTTCACCCGGATCTTCGCCGGCGAGGTCCTGGTCGGCGAGGGCGGCGCGCGGCGCGACGTCACTCGCCTCAATCCCGAGCGCAAGCTCCAGGACGCGAGGGTCGCCTACATCCTCCAGGACAAATCGGTGTTCCCCGACATGACCGTCGAGGAGAACCTGCTGATGGGCGGCTTCCTCCTGCGTTCGCACGCCAAGGCGAAGGAGGCCGCCGAGCGCGTCTTCGCGAAGTACGAGCGCCTCGCGGCACGCCGAAACCATCGCGCGCGCGTCCTTTCCGGCGGCGAGCGGCGGCTGCTGGAGATCTCGCGTGCGCTGGTGATGGAGCCCGACGTGCTGCTGGTAGACGAGCCTTCGATCGGCCTCGAGCCGCGCTACATCGACATGGTCTTCGAGATCCTGGGCCGGCTCCAGCGCGAGGAGGGGAAGACCATCGTCATGGTCGAGCAGAACGCGAAGAAGGGCCTGGAGTTCGCGGACCTCGGCTACGTCCTGGTCTCGGGCGAAACGGCGCTCGCGGGAACCGGCGAAGAGCTGCTCGCCAACCCCGACGTGGGCCGGCTCTTCCTCGGCGGCTGAAAATGAAAGGGCCGGCGCGAGGCCGGCCCTTTCCGCAAACCCTTCGCCCTTACAGGCAGAACGGGCAAGCCGCGTAGACCACCGTAGTGACCGCAGCGAGAACCACCCCGATTGCAACGGCGTAATGACGGGTTTGAGATCTCACGGATCACCTCCTTTCGTGCGGGTTGAGCGAGGCTCCATTCTAGACGAGAGCCGGCGAACGGGGCTAGTCGCGTCCGCCCGTGCCGCTGCCGCCGCCGTAGCCCACGCGCTTGGAGAAGGTGCCGACCACCTGTCCCGCGTCGTTGAAGGTGATCGATTCCTCCGCGTAGAAGCCCCAGGTGTCGTAGTAGAAGTACGACCACGAGACGGTGTGCGTCGCCCCGAAGCGCATCGTTTCGTCGGGCGGGCCGAGGTGCTCGCGCACCTGCTCGGTCGTCATGCCCCGGTGGATCTGTGCGAAGACCGCGTCGCTCCTCGGCGGCGGCATCGCGCCGCAGGCGGCGAGGAGGAAAAGGGCGGCGAGCGCCGCCATCGCTTGCTTGAGGATCGTCGTTCCCATGGAACCTCCCGCGAGGCCGGCGCGCGAGCGAATTCCTGGCGAGGATCGCTGCGTGCAGGGAAATCCCCCGGAATGCGGGGACTTCCGGATCGACCGCCCCCCGTACTGCGCGTTGCGCTACTTGGCGAGCTCCTCGGGAGGCGGAGGCTGCACCGGTGGTTCGGTGTCTCCCGCTTGCGGCTCGTGCCGCGCGGAGCGTTCCTGCCGCTTCGCTTCCTTCTTCGCCTTCTTGGCGAGCTCCCTTTGTCTCTTCGCGAACGCGTAGTTCGGTTTTGCCATTCAACGGTTCCTTTCGTCGGCCGGCGGGGCGCCGGATCGCGCCATAATGCCCGAAGGCGGGCCCTCGCACCCGGATTGGATCAAAAACTATCCAGCAAATTTCGCCCGCCGGCCCGGTTGGCCCCCGATATTTCGTTTGTAGCGGCCGGGAATCGCGCCCCCTGGGGGGACCCCGCCCGAATGTGCGCCATTGCACAGACCCCGGAAGCGGGCGGCGCAACAATCGACTGCGTCAACGAGCAGCCGTGGCCACCATGGACGACAAGGAGCGCAAGGCTCTGGAGCGGGAAGTCGAGGCGCACATGCGGCGCATCGAGAAGATCCAGGAGACGCTGCACGACAGCGAGGAGAACCTGCGCCAGGTGGTGGATGCGCCGCCGGAGCTGGTGCGCGAAGTGAGCACCCTCCGGATGGAGCTGCGCGGCCGCAAGGCGGCGCTCGCGGTGGGCCTCTCCCTGCTCGGCATCTACCAGGACTAGCGCGCGCCTTCCTTGCGCAGCGCCCGGTCGACCCACTGGGCGGTGAGCTTCTCCTGCAGCGAGTTCTGCCCGAGGCGCGCCCGCAGCCCCGGGAAATCCACCGCGTCGAGCTTCTGGTCCTGGTTGAAGCACGAGAAGACGTAGGTCGTCTTCCCGGTCGCCGGGTCCACTTGCGGCTGCAGGCACTGCGCGCAGATCTCCTTCATCATGCACTGCATCGGCGAGTTGATGGAGCCGATCGCGACGTGCGCCTTGCCCAGGTAGGGGGCGAGCACCGCGTGGCGCGCGCGGGCGACCGCGGCCATCATCGCGTCGGAGCCGATCGCGATGAGCCGGTCGGCATCCTGCATCGCCACGCCCGCCGGGCCGAGCGCGCCGCTTCCGTGCGCGGCCATGGCTTCCACGATGTTGCCGACGAACGCCTTGTCCTGCGGGCGCGTCGCCGCGAAGCCGGGCGGCTCGTCGCAGCACCACACCCCCTCGTCGGCGGCCGCCTCGATCTCCGCGACCTTGTAGCGGTCCGCGAGCTTCTTGTAGCCGGCGAAGTACAGCACGCGGGAGCCCGCAGCGCGCAGCGCCGCGCCGATGGAGAAGAGCACGGCGTTGCCGAGGCCCCCGCCGACCAGTACCACGGTCTCGTCGCCCGGCGTTTCCGTCGCGCTGCCGGTGGGGCCCATCAGGACCACGGGCTCGCCCGGCTGGAGCAGGGCGCAGAGGTCGCTCGATCCGCCCATCTCCAGCACGATCGTGGAGACCAGGCCCTGCTCGCGATCGACCCACGCACCCGTGAGCGCCACGCCCTCCATCGCGAGCGTGGTTCCTCCGGGACGGGCGGCGAGGGACTCGAAGTTCTGCAGGCGGTAGAACTGGCCCGGACGGAACTGCCGCGCCGCGACCGGCGCGCGCACCACCACCTCGACGATGCTCGGCGTGAGCCGCTCGACGCGATGCACGGTCGCGCGGAGCTCGCCGTTGAGCTGCGCGAGGAAGCGGCGGCTTTCTTCCGCGGGCCGCGCCGCGCGCGCCTCGAGGACGCGGCTCACCACCACGAATCCCTGCTTCGCCGAGGCCATGGCCTTCACGACGTTGCCGTAGAAGGACGGGTGCAGGTCGCCGAAGAAGCTCACGAAGCGGCCGTCCGGTCCCCGCGACAGGAGCACGCGCGGCTCGTCGGGCTTCGGCGTGCGCTCGGGGGAGACCGGCTCGCCGCGCTCGTCGACCGCCTGGAAGTAGCGCCCGTCGAGCACGAAATGCGTCGGGTCCTCGCGCGCGAGCACCGTGTTCGGCTGCGTCCCCGCCGCGATGAGGATCGTGCGCGCCGGGAGCTCCACCTCGTGCGCCACCTTCCCGCCGCCTTGCTCGAGCTCGGCGCGCACGACGAGCGCGCGGGCGTGGCCGTATTCGTCCACCTCGACGCGCAGCGGCGTGAGGTTCTCCGCGAAGCCGATGCCTTCCTCGAGCGCCTTCTCCACTTCCTCGTGGTTGAGCGTGTACGACGGGCTGTCGATGAGGCGCTTGCGGTATGCGATGGTCGAGCCGCCCCAGGTTTGCAGCAGCTCGAGGATGCGGGGCTCGCGGCCCTCGGCCGAGGCCTGCGCGCGCTCGGCGCGGATCGCGAGCGCGTGCGTGAGGAACTCCTCGGCGAGCGCGGCTTCCTCCTGGTTCCAGCTCGCGCGCACCGCCGCTGCGCCGCGCTCGGCGACCAGCGTCTCGTAGCGCAAGAGGAATTTCTCGACCTGCACCGGGTAGTAGGCGAGCGACTCGGTGGCGGTGTCGATCGCCGTGAGGCCGCCGCCGACCACGACGATGGGCAGGCGCACCTGCAGGTTGGCGATCGAATCGGCGCGCGCGGCCCCGGTGAGCTGCAGGCCCATCAGGAAGTCGGAGGCCGTGCGCACGCCGCGCGCGAGGCCGTTGGGCATGTCGAGCACCGTGGGCTTCCCGGCGCCGGCGGCGAGCGCGATGTGGTCGAAGCCCATCCCGAAGGCGCTCTCCGCGGTGACGGTGCCGCCGAAGCGCACGCCGCCGAACATCGCGAACTCGCGCCGCCGCTCGACGAGCAGCCGCGCCATCTTGAGGAAGTTCTTGTCCCAGCGGACCGTGATGCCGTACTCGGCCACGCCGCCGAAGCCCGCCATGGTGCGGCTCTCGAGCGGCTCGCGCAGCTCGGCGATGTCGTGGATCGGGCGGAAGGCGACGCGCGAGCCGTCCGGGCGCACGCCGGAGACCGACGGATCGAGCGGCTCGATCTTGAGGCCGTCGATGCCCACCACGGTGTGGCCGTCGTTCATCAGGTGATGGGCGAGCGTGAAGCCCGCCGGTCCCATGCCGACCACGAGGACGCGCTTGCCGGTCGAGGGCCTGGGCAGCGGGCGCCGCAGGTTGAGCGGATTCCAGCGCGTGAGCAGGGAATAGATCTCGAATCCCCACGGTAG
>DATIVM010000398.1:0-2519 GCA_035465975.1 Usitatibacter sp. | reverse complement strand
AAGCGCGAGGGTGTCGCGCCGCCCAAACCGTCTTCCGCGGAGAAGAAGCTCGTCGCGCCGCGCGGGGCGCGCACGCAATCCGCGCCGACTCGCTCGCAGGCGCTCGAGGCGCCGGCCGAGCGGGCCGCGCCGCAGGCCGCTGCGCCCGCCGCCCCTCCCGCAACCGCCGCTCCTCCCGCGACCGCCGCCCCTCCCGCGACCGCCGCTCCTCCCGCGACCGCCGCGAAGCGCGCGGCGCGCGCGAACGCCACGGCGGACCGGCTGTCTCCGCCGGCCGATCCGCGCGCGGCGCTCGAAGAGATCGCGAAGCTCCGCGCGCAGGGACGCGATGCGGAAGCGGACCGCGCGCTCGAGGATTTCCGCAGGCGCTTCCCGGGCTATCGCATCGACGACGCTATGTGGGAACGGGTGAAGCCTCGCTGAGCGCGCGCGGCCGCTTCGCCGGCGTGGCCGTCCTTCCGCGCAGCAGGTCCGCGGCCTTCTCCCCGATCATGATCGTCGCGGCGTTGGTGTTCCCGCCGACGATCTCCGGCATCACGGACGCATCGGCGACGCGCAGCCCCTCCACGCCGCGCACGCGAAGATCCGCGTCGACCACGGCGAGCGCATCGTCGCCCATGCGGCAGGTACCCACCGGGTGGTAGATGGTCTCGGCCGTGCGCCGGACGAAGTCGCCGATCTCGCCCTTGGTGCGCATCGCCGGCGCGTACGGCGCGCCGCGATACGGCGCGAAGGCGTGGGCGTTGGCGAGCTCCATCGCGAGCTCGACGCCGCGCACGAGCACGCCGAGATCCGCGCCGTCGGTGAGGTAGCGCGGCTCGATCACGGGCGGTTGCAGCGGATCGCTCGTGCGCAGCGCGACGGTGCCGCGGCTGCGCGGGCGGATGAGCGTCGGAGCGATCGTGAATCCGTGTCCGTCCGGGCGCGTGAAGCCGTGGTTGATGTAGTACACGGGACCGAAGTGGTACTGCAGCTCGGGCGCGTCGCGCGCGAGGTCCAGGCGCACGAACGCTCCCGACTCGCCGACGTTGGAGGTGAGCGGTCCGCGGCGCAGCAGCAGGAAGCGCGCGAGGTTCGCCGCCGATTCCGCGCTCGCGAGGCTCACCGGCCGGGTGCATGCGTAGGCGACGGAGACGAGCAGGTGGTCCTGGAGGTTGCGTCCGACGCCCGGCAGGTCGCTCGCGACCGCGATTCCGAGCCGCTTCAGCAGGTCCGCGGGACCGACGCCCGAGAGCATGAGGAGCTGCGGCGAATTGACGGCGCCGCCGGCGAGGATCACCTCCCGTCCGGCGCGCGCGCGTTCGAGCTTCCCCTCGCGCAGGTACTCGACGCCCACCGCGCGGCCGTTCTCGACGATCACGCGAGTCGCGTGCGCCTGCGTCACCACGGTGAGGTTCGGACGCCGTGAGGCGGGGCGCAGGAACGCCGCCGCCGCGCTGCAGCGCTCGCCGCGCTTCTGCGTGAGCTGGTAGCAGCCGAATCCCTCCTGCCGCACGCCGTTGAAATCCTCGCTGCGCGGGAAACCGAGCTCGATGCCGGCCGCGACGAACGCGAGCGACAGCGGATTGATCGAACGCGGATCCGAGACGTGGAGCGGACCGCCCACGCCGTGGTATTCCGACGGGCCGCGCTCCTGGTGCTCGGAGCGCCGGAACCAGGGCAGCACGTCGGCGTAGCCCCATCCCGGGTTGCCGAGGTCGCGCCAGCGGTCGTAGTCCGCGCGGTGGCCGCGGATGTAGATCATCGCGTTCATCGCGCTCGACCCGCCGAGCATCTTGCCGCGCGGCCAGTAGAGCCGGCGCCCCGCCAGCTGCGGCTGCGGCTCGGTCTGGTACGCCCAATCGCAGGCGCCGCGGAAGAGCTTGGGGAACGCCGCCGGGACGCGCACCTCCATCGAGTCGCCGGCACCGCCCGCCTCGAGCAGGAGCACCTTGCAGTCCCGATCCTCGGTCAGGCGGCTCGCGAGCACGCATCCCGCCGAGCCCGCGCCGATCACGATGTAGTCGTGCATGGAGCCTCCCTAGGGTTTTCCCTGCGCCATCCCGGGATGCCGCGAGGCGAGCGCGTCCACGAACGCGCGCGGCTCGGCGGGCGAGACCACCAGCACGCGCGAAGCGGTGCGCAGCACGACCGCGCGGCGCGGATCGGTGACGAACGCGCGATAGTTGCCGAGCGCGCGGTTGCGGAAGAGCCCGCTGATGGAAAAGAGCCCGCTGTTGCCGAAGAGCCGCATCGACCGCTCCATGGCGCCCGGGTCGTGCCAGGCGCGCTCGAGTCCCGCGAGCGGCATCGGCGTGGCCCAGAGGAGCCGGCGCACCTCGAGGCGGTCGGGATGCAGGTCGTAGCCGCGGATCACGAAGAGCAGCGCGACCGCCACCGCGACGGGCGGCAGGACCATCAGCAGCCGCAAGGCCGCGCCGACCACCGGCGGGTCGTGCGGCAGCGCGCGCCAGGACGTCGCCATGATCGCGCCGCACACCGCGATCGCGAGCACGGTCGCGAGCTTCATCCTCGGCGCC
>DATIVM010000397.1:0-4571 GCA_035465975.1 Usitatibacter sp. | reverse complement strand
CTCAACCGCGAGCTGCAGCAGGGCCTGATGGGCGTGCGCCTCGTGCCGCTGGGAAACCTCGCGGACCGCTTCTACCGCGTCGTGCGCCAGACCGCCAAGGAACTCGACAGGAAGGCGAACCTCGAATTCAAGGGCACGCGCACCGAGCTCGACCGGTCGGTGCTGGAGAAGATCACCGCCCCCTTCGAGCACCTGCTTAGGAACGCCATCGCGCACGGCGTCGAGAGGCCCGAGGACCGGCTGCGCGCGGGCAAGCCCGAGATCGGCGAGATCTCGATCGACGCCGTGCAGCGCGGCAACGAGGTCGTGCTCACGGTTTCCGACGACGGGGCGGGCCTCAACTTCGCGCGCATCCGCGAGAAGGCGATCCAGGCGGGGCTCCTCGCGCCCGACGTCGAGCTGCCCGAGCCGCAGCTCGCCCAGTTCATCTTCATGCCGGGGTTCTCGACCGCTTCCGAGGTGAACCAGATCGCCGGCCGCGGCGTCGGCATGGACGTCGTGAAGAACGAGATCACGTCCCTCGGCGGCCGCGTGGAGATCTCCTCCTCCCCCGGCCGCGGCGCGACGTTCACCATCACGCTGCCGCTCACGCTCGCGGTCACGCAGGCGGTCATGCTGCGCGCCGGCGGGTCGATCTACGCCGTGCCCACGGTGATGGTGGAGCAGGTGCAGGAGCTCAAGGCCGACGCGTACGCCGAGGCGGCGGCGAAGGGCGAGATCTCCTGGAAGGACAACCGCTACGCGCTGCGCTCGCTGCTGCCGCTGCTGGGCGAGATCGACACGCTCGCGCCGGCGCGGCAGATCCCGGTGCTGCTCCTGAAGAGCGGCCTGCAGCGCGCGGCGGTCCGCGTGGACGAGATCGTCGGCAACCGCGAGGTGGTGGTGAAGACCATCGGCCCGCAGCTCTCGCGTCTCGTGGGCATCGCCGGCGCCACGGTGCTCGGCAACGGCCAGGTGGTGCTGATCCTGAACCCGGTGCAGCTCGTGCACCGCGAGACCCCGGTGGGAGTGGACGTGGTGCACGCCGCGCCGAAGCCCCAGGAGCCCGCCTTCACCGTCGAGCAGAAGTCCGGCGCGCCGCTGGTGATGGTGGTGGACGATTCGCTCACCGTGCGCAAGATCACGAGCCGCATGCTCGTGCGCGAGGGCTACGAGGTGGCGACCGCCAAGGACGGCGTGGACGCGCTCCAGCAGCTGCAGGAGCTCAAGCCCGATTGCATCCTGCTCGACGTGGAGATGCCGCGCATGGACGGATTCGAGTTCGCGCGCAACGTGCGCGCGGACGACGGCACGCGCTCGATCCCGATCATCATGATCACCTCGCGCACGGCCGACAAGCACCGCAACCACGCGCTCGAGATCGGCGTGAACGAGTACATGGGCAAGCCCTACCAGGAAGACCAGCTGCTCGCGCTCATCAAGCGCTACACGCGCGCGACCGCGATCGCCTGATCGCCCCTACAGCAGGAAATACCCGAGCGTCACGATCCCGAGCGCGATCCGGTACCAGCCGAAGGCGCGGAAGTCGTGGTGCGCCACGTAGCGGATGAGGCCCTTCACCGCGACGAGCGCCGCGAGGAAGCTCATCGCGAAGCCCGCGCCGATCACCGCGAGGTCGTCGGCGGAGAGCAGCGCGCGGTTCTTCGCGAGCTCGTAGCCGGTCGCGGCGAACATGACCGGGATCGCGAGGAAGAACGAGAACTCGGTGGCGACGTTCCTCGACAGGCCGAAGAGCATCCCGCCCATGATCGTCGCCCCGGAGCGGGAGGTGCCCGGGATGAGCGCGAAGCACTGCGCGAGGCCGACCTTCAGCGCGTCGCGCCACGTCATGTCGTACATGCTCATGACGCGCGCGGCGCCCTTGCGCGAATACCAGCGCTCGATCGCGAGGATCGCGATCCCGCCCGCGACGAGCGCCGCGGCGACGGTCGCCGGCTCGAACAGGTAGCGCTTGATCTCGCGCTCGAAGGCGAGGCCCACGACCGCGGCCGGAAGGAACGCGACCAGCAGGTTGGCGGCGAAGCGCCGCTGCACGGGATCGGACGCAAGGCCCGCGAAGGCTTGGCCGATCCGCACCCGGAATTCCCAGCACACGGCGAGGATCGCGCCGAGCTGGATCACCACGTCGAAGATCTTTCCCTTCTCGCCGCTCTCGCCCAGCAGGTCGGAAACGATGATCAGGTGGCCGGTCGAGGAGACGGGGAGGAACTCGGTGAGCCCTTCCACCACTCCAAGGATGAGGGCGTCGAGTATCGGGTGTAGCATCGGGCGCCTAGTCTAGCATCGGCATCTTGCGCGAAAGGAGGCACGGTGGACCGGCGCGAGGCGATCGGGTTCCTCGCCGCATCGGCGGCCGCGGCCCTCGCGCCCGCGGCCCGCGCCGCGCCCGCGCCCGTCGGGCGCGCGATCCCGTCCTCCGGCGAGCGCCTTCCCGCGATCGGCATGGGCACATGGATCACGTTCGACGTCGCCGGCGACGCGTCGGCCGGCGCGACGCGCAGCCTGATCCTCTCCGATTTCTTCGCCGCCGGCGGCGGCGTCATCGATTCCTCGCCGATGTACGGCTCCTCCGAGCAGGTGCTCGGCGAGCGCATGCCGGCGAACGCCGCGGGTCGTCTCTTCGCGGCGACGAAGGTCTGGACCGTGGGGGCGCTCGCCGGCCGCCGGCAGATGGAGGCCTCGCGCGAGCTCTGGAAGCTGAAGCGCTTCGACCTGATGCAGGTGCACAACTTCCTCGACTGGGAAACGCACCTGCCGATCCTGCAGCGCATGAAGGCCGAGGGCCGCGTGCGCTACGTGGGCGTCACCACGTCGCACGGGCGGCGCCACGATCTCGCCGGGCACATCATGCGCACGCAGAAGATCGACTTCGTGCAGTTCACCTACAACGTCGCAAACCGCGAGGTCGAGAAGGACCTCCTGCCGCTCGCGGCGGGGCGCGGCATCGCGGTCATCGCGAACCGGCCCTTCGACGGCGGGAGCCTCTTCGGCGCGAAGACGCAGAAGGGGCTCCCGGGCTGGGCGGCGGAGATCGGCTGCAGCAGCTGGGCGGAGGCGTTCCTCAAGTTCATCGTCTCGCACCCGGCGGTCACCTGCGCGATCCCGGCGACATCGCAGCGCGCGCACCTCGCGCAGAACATGAAGGCCCTCGCGGGCCCCCTGCCGGACGAGGCGTTGCGGCGCCGGATCGCCGCGGACTACGAGCGCCTTTGACCGTCATTGCCGCGCAGGCGGCAATCCAGGCTACTGCTTGCTGTAGATCTCCGCGCCCTGCTTCACGAACTCGACCGCCTTGATCTCCATGCCCTTCTCCAGCGCCCGCGCTTCGGAGACGCCGAGCTGCGCCGCGAAGTCGCGCACGTCCTGCGTGATCTTCATCGAGCAGAAATGCGGGCCGCACATGGAGCAGAAGTGCGCGAGCTTGGCGCCCTCCTGCGGGAGCGTCTCGTCGTGGAACTGCTTCGCCTTGTCCGGATCGAGGCCCAGGTTGAACTGGTCCTCCCAGCGGAACTCGAAGCGCGCCTTCGAGAGAGCGTTGTCGCGGATCTGCGCGCCGGGATGGCCCTTGGCGAGGTCGGCGGCGTGGGCGGCGATCTTGTACGTGACGATCCCTTCCTTCACGTCGTCCTTGTCGGGAAGGCCCAGGTGCTCCTTGGGCGTGACGTAGCAGAGCATCGCGGTGCCGTACCAGCCGATCTGCGCCGCGCCGATGCCGCTCGTGATGTGGTCGTAGCCCGGCGCGATGTCGGTGGTGAGCGGGCCCAGGGTGTAGAACGGCGCCTCGTGGCAGTGCTCGAGCTCGAGGTCCATGTTCTCCTTGATGAGCTGCATCGGCACGTGGCCGGGCCCCTCGATCATCACCTGGCAGTCGTGCTTCCAGGCGATCGTCGTGAGCTCGCCCAGGGTCCTGAGCTCCGCGATCTGCGCCTCGTCGTTCGCGTCGTAGATCGAGCCCGGGCGCAGCCCGTCGCCCAGCGAGAAGGAGACGTCGTACGCCTTCATGATCTCGCAGATCTCGTCGAACCGCTCGTAGAGGAAGCTCTCCTTGTGGTGCGCGAGGCACCACTTCGCCATGATCGAGCCGCCGCGCGAGACGATGCCCGTCATGCGGCTCGCGGTGAGCGGCACGAACGGCAGCCGCACGCCCGCGTGGATCGTGAAGTAGTCCACGCCCTGCTCCGCCTGCTCGACGAGCGTGTCGCGGAAGATCTCCCACGTGAGCTCCTCGGCCTTGCCGTCCACCTTCTCGAGCGCCTGGTAGATCGGCACGGTCCCGATCGGCACCGGGGAGTTGCGCACGATCCACTCGCGCGTCTCGTGGATGTGCTTGCCGGTGGACAGGTCCATGACCGTGTCCCCGCCCCAGCGGATGGCCCAGGTCATCTTGTCGACCTCCTCGCCGATCGAGGAGGTGAGCGCGGAGTTCCCGATGTTCGCGTTCACCTTCACCAGGAAGTTGCGGCCGATGATCATCGGCTCCGATTCCGGATGGTTCACGTTCGCGGGGATGATGGCCCGTCCCCGCGCCACCTCGTCGCGCACGAACTGCGGCGTGATCTGCGCGGGGATCG
>DATIVM010000396.1:0-4523 GCA_035465975.1 Usitatibacter sp. | reverse complement strand
GCCGCGCGCGGCCGTGCGCATGCACGACCGAGTAGTTCCAGGTCGGCACGGACGGGTGGTTCTCGTACCAGCTGGGCGACACGTATCCGTGCGGGCCCCGGAAGATGGCGAGCACGTGCGCCGCGGACTCGAGGTTGCGCCCGTGCGGATTCGCGCGCGCGAAGTGCGTGAGGAGCGTGATCCGGCCGTCCTGCGCTTCCTCGACGAGGAACGGCACGTGGCTCACGTCCAGGCCCTCCGCGCCCGTGGATACGAGCGTGCCGAACCCGTGCCGCCCGATGAACTCGACGAGCGCGCGCCGGTCCTCGACGCGGAACGCGGGCGGGATGTAGAAACTCATTGCGAAAGCCTCCTGTCGAGCGCGGCGAGCTGCTCCGCGGTTCCCACGTTGTCCCAGGGGCCGGCGTAGCGCTCGCCGGTCACGCGCCCCTCGTCCACGAACCGGTACATCCAGGGGAAGAGCTTGAGGCGCGTTCCCGGCGCGATCTCCCGGAACGGCTGCGGGTGGAAGACCGCGATGTTGCCATAGGTGAGCCGCGGCCCCTCGCGCCGCACGCGTCCGCCGGCGAGCGCCATGTCGCCGGCGGCGTGCCACGGCGGATTGTCGACCAGCACGAGATGCGCGACGCAATCGGCGGGATCGCGGGCGATCGCCTCGATGCGCGCGGCGAGCGTCGCGAAATCGAACTCGGTGTGGATGTCGCCGCTCACGACGACGAACGGCGCTTCGCCGAGGAGCGCAAGCGCGTGCGCGATGCCGCCCGCGGTCTCGAGCGCCGGCGATTCGGGCGAGTACCGGATGCGCACGCCGAAGCGCGATCCGTCCCCGAGCGCCGCCTCGATCTGCCCGCCCAGGTGCGCGTGGTTCACCACCAGCTCGCGGAACCCGCCCGCCGCGAGCCGCTCGATCTGCCACTCGACGAGGGGGCGGCCGCCCGCGGCGAGCAGCGGCTTGGGCGTCGCGTCGGTGAGCGGCCGCAGTCGCTCGCCGCGGCCCGCCGCGAGGATGAGCGCGCGGCGCATCAGAACGTGTAGCGCACCTCGGGGCGCCGGCCTTCCACCTCGTCGAGGAGGCGTCCCAGCGGCGCGAGCTCGCGATAGCGGCCGACCGCGTGGCGCACGTAGGCGAGGAAACGCGGCGTGTCCTCGAGGTAGCCCTGCTTCGCGTCGCGGTAGTGCAGCCGGGCGAAGATGCCGAGCACCTTGAGGTGGCGCTGCAGGCCCATCCACTCGACGTCGCGCCAGAACTCGGCGAAATCCGCGCGCACGGGCAGGCCCGCGCGCCGCGCCTTCTCCCAGTAGCGGACGGTGCCGTCGAGCACGCGCTCCTCCTCCCAGCTCACGAACGCGTCGCGGAAGAGGGAGGCCACGTCGTAGCTGATCGGCCCGTGCACGGCGTCCTGGAAATCGAGGATGCCGGGGTTGGGCTCGCACACCATGAGGTTGCGCGGCATGTAGTCGCGATGCACATAGACGCGCGGCTCGGCGAGGTTCCTCGCGAGGATCGCGCGGAACACCGCCTCGAGCGACTCGCGCGCGGCGGGCGCGAGCTCGATGCCGAGGTGCCGCCCGAGATACCAGTCGGGAAAGAGCTGCAGCTCGCGCCGCAGCAGCGCCTCGTCGTACTCGGGCAGCTCGCCCTCGCGGGTGGCCGCCTGCCAGCGCACGAGCGCGGCGGTCGCGTCGCCGAAGAGCGCGTCCGGATCCGCTCCTTCGCGCAACGCCGCGAGGTACGAGCGCGTGCCGAGGTCGCTGAGGAGGAGGAAGCCCTGCGACAGGTCCTGCTCGAGGATCGCGGGCGCATGCAGCCCCGCTTCGCGAAGCAGGCGCGCGACGTGCACGAACGGGCGCGAGTCCTCGCGCTCGGGCGGCGCGTCCATCGCGATGAGGGTGCGCCCGGGCAGGAAGACGCGGAAGTAGCGTCGGAAGCTCGCGTCGGCCGAGGCGGGTTCCACGCGGAAATCCGCGCCGGGGAGCACCGCGGTGAGCCACGCGTCCAGCGCGCGGAGTCGGTCGTCCATCGGGGCGAAAACGTGGCGGGGATTTGCGTGGAGCGTGTATCCTTCGGCATTCATTCTAGCACCCGCCCCGACGCCGCCTTGAGGCCGAGACGCATACGGACGCTGGCGCTCGCGCTCGCCTGCGCGACGGCTCCGCAGATCGCCGCTGCCCAACTTCCCGACGGGCTGCGGCTCAAGCTGGAGCGCCAGTTCCACATGGCCCCTTCGCGCCTCGAGCGCGACAGCGCCAAGTTCCTCGAGGCCGATCGCGTCGAGGCCCAGGGGCGCGACAAGGTGGTCGCCACCGGCGACGTGATCCTGCGCCAGCGCGGCGCGAGCATCCGCGCCGACCGCATCGAGTACGACGCGAGCGAGCAGACGGCGCTCGCCACCGGCGGCGTGAAGCTCGAGCGCAACACCGACAGCGCGACCGGCCCGCGACTGCTCTACCGCCTCGACAACGGCACCGGCCAGATGGAATCGCCGGTGTTCGAGTTCCCGAAGACGCCCGAGCGCCGCATCGCCTCGCGCGGCGAGGCCTCGCGCGCCGAGCTCGGCGAGGAGCAGCAGAGCAAGCTCTTCGGCGCCCGGTACACGTCGTGTCCCGCGCCGCGCGACGACTGGTACCTGCGCGTGAAGGAGCTCGACGTCGACGGCTCGCGCAACGTCGGCACCGCGTACAACTCGACGCTGTATTTCCTCGGCGTGCCGATCCTCTACATGCCGTACGTCACCTTCCCGCTCGACAACAAGCGCCGCTCGGGCTTCCTCGCGCCGACGTTCGGCAGCTCGGGCAAGAGCGGCTTCGAGGCGTCGCTTCCGTACTACTGGAACATCTCCGAGAACATGGACACGACGCTCACGCCCAAGCTCTTCACGAAGCGCGGGCTGCAGATCGGCGACGAATTCCGCTACCTCGAGCCGAAGTTCTCGGGCCAGATCGACGGCGAGTACCTGCCGAGCGACCGCATCGCGCGCGACAACCGCTGGTTCGCCGGGATCCGCCATTCGCACCAGTTCGGCCACGGCTGGAGCGCGGCGGTGAACGCGCAGGAGGTCTCGGACGACAACTACTTCCGCGACCTCTCGACCAAGATCGCGCTCACCTCGCAGACCAACCTGCCGCACGACGCGATCGTCGCCTACAACGACGACGTCTGGACCTTCTCGACGCGCGCGCTCTCGTACCAGACGCTGCAGGACCCGCTCGGCCCCCCGGTGCCCATTCCCTACCGCATCCTCCCGCAGGTGCTCTTCGGCGGCTCGCGGCAGAACGTGCACGGATTCGACTGGCAGGTCGCGACGGAGGCGTCCAACTTCCGCCACCCGACGCTCGTCGAGGGCCAGCGCTTCATCCTCAACCCGACGCTCGCGTTCCCGCTGCGCCGCAGCTACGGCTACGTGGTCCCGTAGGTGGAGTACTACTACCTGCGCTACAACCTGCAGGGCCACGCGACGCCCGCGGTGGAGGACGGCCCGCTTTCCCTGCCGATCGCGAGCGTGGACAGCGGCCTCTATTTCGACCGCACCATGACCTGGGGCAAGCGCACGTTCGACCAGACGCTCGAGCCGCGCCTCTATTACCTCTACGTCCCGTTCCGCGACCAGAGCCGGCTGCCGAACTTCACCACCGCGGAGAAGGATTTCAGCTTCGCGCAGATCTTCACCGACAACCGCTTCGTGGGGGGGGACCGCGTGGGCGACGCGAACCAGATCACCCTCGGCCTCACCTCGCGGATGATCGAATCGGGGACGGGCCTCGAGCGGTTCACGGCGACCGTGGGGCAGGTCTACTATCTCCAGCCGCCGCGCGTGACGCTCGGCCAGACGCCGGCGGACACCAAGCACTCGGACATCGTCGCCGGATTCCGCAGCCAGATGTCGCCCTCGGTCACGGTCGACGCGGGCTTCCAGTACACCCCCAACCTCAACCGCTCCGAGAAGATCGTGCTGGAAGGCCGCTACTCGCCGGTGCCGGGCAGCGTGATCAACGCCGCGTACCGCTATGCGCGGGGCACCACGGACCCGAACGCCGACCCGTCGCTGCAGGCGGGCATCCAGCAGGTGGACCTTTCCGCGCAGTGGCCGATCACCCGCGAGGTGAGCGCCGTCGCCCGCTGGAACTGGAGCACGCAGGACCGCAAGCTCGTCGAGGGACTGGCGGGCTTCGAGTACAATGCCGGTTGCTGGCAGCTGCGCGCGGTGGCGCACCGGTTCATCACCGCGACGCAGCAATATTCGACCTCGTTCCAGATCCAGCTCGAGCTCACCGGCTTCTCGCGGATCGGGATCAACCCGCTGGAAACGCTCCGGCAGAACATCCCCGGCTATCGCCGGTCCGACGAGATCTCCCCATGATTCCCCGACTGCTGCTCCGATTCCTCGCCGCGTGCGCGGGAGCCGCGGCGCTGGCCGCCTCCGCGCAGGCGCCGTCCGCGCCGCCGGCCGCGGGCCGTCTCGAGACCCAGCTCGCGAAGACGCCCTCGCGCATCGGTCCCGTGGACCGCATCGTCGCGGTCGTGA
>DATIVM010000395.1:0-6087 GCA_035465975.1 Usitatibacter sp. | reverse complement strand
CCGCGCCGGCGCGAACGGAAGCGCGCGCACGCCGTAGGGCCGGCCCGAATACAGCGGCACGTAGGCGGGGGCGGCGAGCAGCACGGTCTCGGCCGACGGCAGGCGCGCGCGGATCTTCGCGAGAAGCGGCGTGAGCATCAGCGTGTCGCCGAGCAGCAGGTTGTGCGCGACGAGCACGCGCCGGGGCTCGCCCGCGGCTGCGGCCTTGCGCGCGAACGCGTGGGCGAGCGCGCGGGAGACCACGAGCGCGCGCGTCGCGAAGCGCTCACCCATGGCGCGCCTTCGCGGCGGTACGGAAGACCTCGATCATGCGCTCCACCATGCGATCCTCCCCGAAGCGCTCCCGGGCCGCCGCCTGCGCGCGCCGCCCCAGCGCCTCGCGCCGTGCGGCGTCGGCGAGCAGCGCATCGAGCGCAACGCGCAGCCCTTCCACGTCGCCGGGCGCCACCAGAACGCCGGTCTCCCCGTTCGTGACGATCTCCCCGATGCTGCCGATGGGCGTGCTCACGACCGGCAGCGCGCAGGCCATCGCCTGCGTGAGCGCCTGCGGAACGCCTTCGTTCGCGTAGGAGGGAAGGCAGAACACGTCGAACGCCTGCATCCACGGCACGACGTCGGCCTGGTTCCCGGCGAATCGCACGCGGCCCGCGAGAGGCAGCTCCGCGGCGAGCGACTCGAGGGCGGCGCGCTGCGGCCCGTCGCCGACGATCACGAGCAGCGCCTCGCGCGCCTCGAGCGCCGCCATGGCGCGCAGCAGGTGGCGGTGTCCTTTCCAGCTGCGCAGCGTCGCGACGATGCCGACGATCGGCGCCCCGGCCGGAAGGCCGAGGAGCGTCCTCGCCGAGCCGCGGTCGCCGGGCTGGTAACGCGCGAGGTCGATGCCGGTCGGGATCGACACCACCCGCGAGCCCTCGGCGCCGGTCTCTTCGATCACCTGCTCACGCAGGCGCTCGCCGGTCGTGACGATGCGATCGGCGGCCTTCGTGTAGAGCCAGCGCGTCGCGGCGTTGCGCGGGGCGGGCGCCGAGATGTGGCGCGTGCGCACGATCGCAGGCGCGTGCGGCAGCGTCGCGCAGGCGAGCGCGGCGAGCCACGTGTCGGTGGAGCTGTGGGTGTTCACGACGTCGGTCGCGCGCCGCGCGAGGAGGCGGCGCAGCGCGAGGAGCCCGCGCGGCGACCTGCGCGCGATCGGCAGCGCCACCGCCTCCACGCCGAACGCCGGCGCTTCCGCGAGGATCCGGGAGCCGGGCGCGGCGGCGAGGAGCACCGCGTGCCCGCGAGCCGCCACCCCCCGCGCCTCGGTGAGCACGCGGATCTCCTGCCCGCCCCAGCCCAGCGACGATTCGGTGTGCAGGATGCGCAGCGCCGGCCGTGCCGCGACCGCGCCGCTCATGCCCCGGCGAACTGCAGGCGGTGCAGGCCCGCGTACACGCCGCCCGCGGAGACGAGGTCGCCGTGGCTGCCGATCTCGACCACGCGTCCCTGCGAAAGCACGACGATGCGGTCCGCCTTCTCGATGGTCGAAAGGCGGTGCGCGATGACGATCGTGGTGCGGCCGGTCATCAGCGCTTCCAGCGCCGCCTGGACGGCGCGCTCGCTCTCGGTGTCGAGCGCGGAGGTCGCCTCGTCGAGGAGCAGGATGGGCGCGTCCTTGAGGATCGCGCGCGCGATGGCGATGCGCTGCCGCTGGCCGCCGGAGAGCTTCGCGCCGTTCTCGCCGATCTCCGTCTGCAGCCCCTGCGCAAGCGTGCGCACGAACTCCATGGCGTGGGCCGCCTCGGCCGCGCGCACGATGTCCGCCTCGCTGGTGCGCTCGGCGCGCCCGTAGGCGATGTTCGCGGCGACCGTGTCGTTGAAGAGCACCACGTTCTGCGAGACGAGCGAGATCTGGCGGCGCAGGCTCTCGAGCGTGAGGGATTCCAGCTCGTGGCCGTCGAGCGTGATGTGCCCCGAGCTCGGGCGGTAGAAGCGCGGCAGCAGGTGGATCAGGCTCGACTTGCCGCTGCCCGAGGGCCCGACGAGGGCGAGGGTCTCGCCGGGCCGGATGTCGAGGGACACGCGGTCGAGCGCGGGGCGCGCGGCGCCGGCATAGGTGAGCGAGACGTCGTGGAAGCGGATCGCGCCCTTCGCGCGCTCGAGGACCACCGTGCCCCGGTCCTCCTCGGGCGCCTCGTCCACGAGGCTGAACACGCTCTCGCACGCCGCGAGCCCCTTCTGCAGCTGCTCGTTCACGCCCGTGAGGCGCTTGAGCGGCTGGAGGAGGAGCCCCGTCGCGCTGATGAAGCCCATGAATTCCGCCACGTCGAAGGCGCCGGCGGTCGCCTCGACGGCCGCGAAGTAGATGATCGCCGCGACCGCGATCGCGACGAAGAGCTGCGTCACCGGCACCGTGCCGGCAGCCGCCGCGGCGTGCTTCATCATGAAGCGGCGGATGCGCTGGCTCGCCTGCTCGAAGCGCGCCGCCTCGTAGGCCTGGCCGCCGAAGATGCGCACCACCCGCTGGTTGCCGATCGCCTCGTCGAGCACCTGGGCGATGCCCCCGACCGCGCGCTGGTTCTCGCGGCTCATCTGGCGCAGCCGCCGGCTGAACGCGCGCACGACCAGGGCGATGGGCGGGATCACGACGAAGGTGATGAGCGTGAGCTTCCAGTTGTAGTACAGGAGGTAGCCCAGCAGCGCGACGATGGTGACGCTGTCGCGTACCAGCACGGTGATCACCGTGGTGGCGGCCGCGGTGAGGTTATTCACGTCGAAGGTGAAGCGCGTCACGAGCTGCGCGGTCGGCACCTCGTCGAAGAACGCGGGCGGAAGCCTCAGCACGTTGGCGAACATCTCGCGGCGCAGGTCGAGCACCACCTTGTTGCCGATCCACTGCATGCCGTAGCCCGACGAGAAGCTCGCGACGCCGCTCACGAGGAAGACGCCGACGATCGCGAGCGGCAGGATCGCGGCGTACGCGCGGTTGTGCTCGACGAAGAGCTCGCGCACGACGTACTCGCCCACCTTCACCAGCGAGGCGTCGGCGAGCCCGCCCACGATCATGGCGACGACGGCGCCCGCCAGGGCGCCGCGGTAGGGCCAGACGTGGCGCAGCAGGCGCAGGTACAGCTCGCGGCTGGAATGCTTCGGGGCCGTCATCCCGCCATTATCGACGAAGAAGGCGCCGGTACAGCGCGACGTACTCCGCGGCCATCGCCTCGGGCGGGTAGGGCAGCACCGCCGCGCGCGCCGCCTCGCCCATCCGGAGCGCCGTGCCGGGATCGAGGCGGTCGAGCGCCTCGGCGAGGCCGGCGACGTCGAGGGCGTCGCGGACGTATCCGCTCTGCCCTTCCGCGAGGAGCTCCGCGGCGCCGCACTTGGGCGTGGTGACGACCGGCAGCCCGGCCGCCATCGCTTCGAGGACCGCGTTGGGCTGTGGATCGTAGAGCGTGGCGAGGGCGAACGCGTCGGCCGCCGCGAGGTAGGGGCGCACGTCGGAGACGCCGCCCGCGAAGCGCACGCGCTCCGCGAGCCCCAGGCGGGCGGCGAGCGCCGCGTAGCGCCGCGCATGCTTGTCGCGGCCGGCGAAGACCGCCCAGGGACGCGAGCGCGCGCGGGCGAGGGCCTCGAGGAGGAAGCGCACGCCCTTGCGCTCGAAGCCCGAGCCGACGTGCGCGACCAGCCGCGCGTCGGCGGGAATGCCGAGCTGCTGCCGCACGGCCGCGCGCATCTCCTCGCGCAGTCCGGGATGGAAGCGCGCCGGATCGACCGCGTTGCGGATCAGCACCAGCTTCGCCGGATCGGTGCCGAAGCGCGAAGCGATCTCCCCGCGCACCATTTCCGAGTTGCAGATCACGGCGCGCAGCCGCGGGCTCGCGAAGAGCTCGCGCTCGGCCGCGAGGAGGTAGCGATGATGGGGGCTCAGGCGCGTCGCCAGGCGCGCGAGCGCTCCCTGGGCGCGCGCCCGTTCCTCGAGCCACTGCGCGTGCACCCCGTCCCCGGCGCGGTACACGTCGCAGCACGCGATGCGCTCGTGGGATTGGACGAGGTCGAAGCGGCGCCGCGCGAGCTCTGCGCAGGCGGCGCGCGCGAAGGCCCGGTCGCGCCACAGGCTCCCGAGGTGGAAAGGCTGCACGAGGATCGCGGAGCCGTCGTGCCCGGGCCACTCGCGCGCGACGATGGTGATGGAGGCGCCCTGCGCGCGCAGCGCCTCGATCGCCCCCTGCACGAAGCGCTCCGCGCCGCCGGCGGGATCGTAGCGGCCGCGCACCAGCGCCACGCGCGGCGCGAGCCGGGGCGGACGCGCCGCGGACGGCGTGCTCACGGCGCTGCAAGCACGTCGTTGATCGCCGCGTGCACGCGCTCCACCGGCAGGCGCGTGAGGCACTCGCTCACCTTGCCGCCGCCGCAGCCGTCGTTGCCGCAGGGCCGGCACGGGAAGTCGTCGGAGGCGACGACGCGGTGCTTCACGCGCCACGGCCCCCACTCCTTCTCGCCGCTGGGGCCGAAGAGCGCGACCACCGGGGTGCCCATCGCCGCCGCGATGTGCATCGGTGCCGAGTCCACGCCGAAGAAGAGCCGGGCGCGCGACGTGAGCGCCGCCAGCTCACGCAGCGTCAGCTGCCCGGAGAGGTCCGCCACCGGCACGCCCGCTTCCGCGAGCGTGCGGGCGAGGATCGCCTTCTCCCGCGCGTCGGGCGCGCAGGTCGCGACGATCGCGTGGCCGTCGCGCGAGAGCCGGCGCAGCAGCTCCGCGCTCTGCGCCTCGGTCCAGGTCTTGAAGAGCCAGCGCGACGTGGTGTGGACATGGACGAAGCCGCTCGGCGCGACTCCGTGCTGCGCGAGAAGCCGCTCGACGCGCGCCTCGGCCTCGGCGCCCGGCACCATCACGAGGCGCTTCTCGGATTCCTCCGGATAGAGGCCCACGCGGCGCAGCGCGTCGAGGTTCGCCTCGACGGTGTGGCGCGGCGTCGCCCTCGGCAGCTTGTAGCGATGCGTGAAGCTCCAGCGCCAGAAGACGTTCTCCCGCTCGGGCGCGACGCACCATCGCGGCCGCAGCGCCTGCGCGAGCCATGCGCCGCGCCAGTGTCCCGTGAGGTGCACGATGAGCTGGTAGCGACGGTCGCGAAGCGTCGAGAGGAGCCGGCTTTCGCGGCGCGCCTGCTCGACGAGGCCCTGGCGCTTCCAGCTTCGGTCGATGCCGTGGATCGCCGCGATCGCCGGATGACCCTCGAGCATGTCGCGCGTGTCCTCGTAGACGAGCGCATCGATCTCGGCGTGTGGCGCGCGGTTGCG
This sequence comes from Usitatibacter sp., assembly GCA_035465975.1. Lineage (GTDB taxonomy): Bacteria > Pseudomonadota > Gammaproteobacteria > Burkholderiales > Usitatibacteraceae > Usitatibacter. Next base: position 813 of record DATIVM010000395.1, on the reverse strand, counting down.
CAGCACCTGGAAGACGGGCGACGAGAGGAGCACGTCGCCGTGGTGTCGCAGCTTGACGACGAGCACGCGGCGCAGCGACCCGGGAGGAATGGCGTCGGGAACCATGGGCCGGAAGCTTACCTCGCGCGGTCCCCCTCGACGCGGGGGATCAGGTCGCTCGCGGCGATGGCGCGTCCGCGGATTGCGCCTTCGGCGCCACGACGACCCAGAAGCCGCCGGGCGAACCCTGCAGGTGGATCGGCTCGAAATGCCGGCACAGGACCGGCAGCCACCACGAGGCGGGGCGCTGGATGAGGTGCGCGTTGCGGCCGTCGTCGAGGTGCTTCACCGCGGGGCCGGTGTGAACGGTGAGGAAGCCGTGCCTGCGCACGAGGCCCTTCAGCTCGAGCAGGACGTTCTCGAGGTAGTCCGGCTCGATGTGCTCGAGCACGTCGATGCAGCACACGAGGTCGGCGGCACGCGGCTCGCCGTACTCGGGGAAGGCCGGATCGTAGGGGAAGTACTCGAGCCCCGCTACGCCGAGCTCGTCGAGCTTGCGACGCAGGTTGCACTTCCCGGCGCCGTAGTCGGAGAGCGAGCGGGCGCCGAGCTGCTGCACGAGCTGCTGGACGATCGGCGCGTAGCCGATCGAGGCGACCCCGTAATGCGGGTTCTTGTGCAGCTCCTTCTGCTGCCGGCGGTACGCCTCCGAGATGGTGGTCCTCGAATCCATGGTGCGCTTCCTGCGTGCGACCCGTCATTATGCCAGCCGCCCGATCCCTCAGAACGCGTCGAACCGCACGTTCAGGAACACCGAGCGCCCCGGCGCGTCGT